>CAIXVA010000116.1 GCA_903922745.1 uncultured Actinomycetes bacterium | reverse complement strand
CACCTGATCAAACAACCTTTGATTACATCAAGGGCAAACCTCATGCACCTGAAGATTTTGATGCAGCCGTTGCATATTGGTCCACACTGTTTACAGATGCAGATGCCAAGTTTGATGTTGAAGTAAATCTCAACGCCAATGAGCTAGAGCCTTTTGTTACATGGGGAACTAACCCAGGTCAAGGTTTGCCGCTTAATTCAGTGGTTCCAAACCCTGCAGATATTGCAGATACAGAAGCACGTACAGCAGCAGAACGCGCTCTTGTCTACATGGGCCTTGAAGCTGGCACACCACTTAAAAACATAGCCATTGACACTGTTTTCTTGGGCTCATGTACTAACGGGCGCATTGAGGATTTGCGCGCAGCTGCAGATGTATTAAAGGGCAAGAAGATTGCCTCATCTTTGCGCATGCTGGTAGTTCCAGGATCTGCGCGAGTTCGCTTAGAAGCAGAAGCAGAAGGTTTAGACAAAGTCTTTCTTGATGCAGGAGCCGAATGGCGAAATGCTGGATGCTCAATGTGTCTTGGCATGAACCCAGATCAGCTGGCAGTAGGAGAGCGTTCTGCCTCAACTTCAAACCGTAACTTTGAAGGTCGCCAAGGTAAGGGCGGCCGCACACACTTAGTAAGTCCACTTGTCGCAGCTGCAACAGCGCTGCGTGGAACACTGTCTTCACCTGCGGATCTGTAAGGAGCCAAGACCATGGAAAAATTTATAAAGCACATTGGCACCGGAGTTCCACTACGTCGCAGCAATGTTGATACAGATCAGATCATTCCTGCTGTTTACTTAAAGCGCGTTACCCGCAGCGGTTTTGAAGATGGTCTATTTGCTGCATGGCGCAATGATCCTGAATTTGTCTTAAACAAGGAGGCTTTCAAGAAGGGCACAGTTCTAATTGCTGGAGCAGATTTTGGAACAGGTTCTTCACGAGAGCACGCAGTGTGGGCACTACAAAACTATGGCTTTAAAGTAGTTATTTCTAGCCGCTTTGCAGATATCTTCCGTGGCAATTCTCTAAAAGGCGGGTTGCTAACAATCATTCTTGATCAAGCCGAGGTAGAGGCGATGTGGGCTGCTGTTGAGGCAGACCCAACAACTTCAATCACAGTAGACCTTGAAACCCGCACCGTTAGCTATGGATCAAAGAGTCTGTCATTTGAAATCGATGATTACACCCGTTGGCGCCTGATGGAAGGATTGGATGACATTGGTTTGACCCTAAAACAGACTGATTCCATTGATTCTTTTGAGAAATCTCGCCCTGTATACAAGCCAACTACTCTTCCTATTCGTTCGTAAGTGCCAAAAACAAGCGTAAAACGCAGGTTTTACGTGTGGGTGAGTGAGTGAGTTCTCAACCCTCAATCTCGTATCTAGAGTTTTCTACGCATAAAAAACGTACTTTTAAGCATTTGTGTAAAAAAATAAAAAATGCGACACGCGCAATTCAATAACCACATCACCCCTGATATGCGCGTAAGTTTATGAACACGTTAAGCAGTTGCTTAACATTTACGCGTAAATAAGGGGATTTCAATGAATAAGGCCCAATTCATTGCTGCGTTAGCACCACACTTCAACGACAGCAAGAAGGAAGCAGCTCACGCTGTAGATATCGTTTTTGACACAATCATTCGTAACCTTTCAAAGGGTGAAGATGTAATGATCAACGATTTCGGTAAGTTCAAGAAGGTTGATCGCAAGGCACGTATGGGACGTAACCCATTTACCGGCGAAACAATCAAGATCAAGGCTTCAAAGAAGGCACGCTTCCTACCTGCAAAGGCACTTAAGGAAGTTATTGCTGGAGATCGCAAGCTTGCTCCAGCACCAAAGCCAGAGCCAAAGGTAGTTGCTAAGCCAGCTGCTAAGAAGGCGGCACCAAAGAAGGCAGCAAAGAAGGTTGTCAAGAAGACAGCTAAGAAGGTTGCAAAGAAGTCTCCTGCTAAGAAGAAGCCAGCAGCGAAGAAGGTTGTAAAGAAGGCAAAGAGAAAATAATTCTCTTACTTAAAAAACGGGGCTGGCTAACGCTAGCCCCGTTTTTTGCGTCTACGGCACTATTATTACGCCCATGACGGAGTACAAGATTTCATACGCTCCGCCGACTGGAAAGCCACTTGGCGTTAATCCGACATTTCGATTTGGTGCATCGGTAGTAATTCCGCTTTTGCGTTTGATCACAAAGCGACAATGGATCGGCGCGGAGAACTTACCCAAAAGTGGCCCGACCATAGTTATAAGTAATCACCTTTCCTACATTGATGTTTTGTTACTAACATTTTTTCTCTATAAAAATGGCCGCGCCCCTAGATACTTAGGAAAAGAAGGCGTTTTTAAAGTGCCTGTCATCGGAAAAATTGTTCTGGCAGCAGGCATGGTTCCAGTTGCCCGAGAAAGCAAGGATGCCTCTAAAGCCTTGGATCATGCGATTCGACTATTAGAACTTGGTCATTGTGTTGGTGTGTACCCAGAGGGAACATTGACTAGAGATGCTGATCATTGGCCGATGGTTGCAAAGACCGGCCTCGCACGACTTGCAATAACAACCAAAGCTCCTGTGATTCCAATTGTGCAGTGGGGTACGCACATCGCGATGCCGACTTATGGAAAAAAGATTAAGTTGTTTCCACGAACCAAGATCACTTTGATCTGCGGTAAGCCTTTAGATTTTTCCCCCTGGTTTGGTAAGGAAGAAGATCCTCAAGCACTAATTGAGGCAACTGCTTATGCAATGCGCGAGTTAACAACAACTCTTGAAGGAATCCGCGGCGAGAAAAGACCTGCAGTCATTTTCGATCCGCATAATTCAAATTTGCCTCGTACTGGAAATTTTAAGAAAGACAAGAAAAAGTGAGCAAGGTTGTAGTACTAGGCGCAGGGCAATGGGGCAGTACTTTGGCTCAAGTTTTGTGCGATGCCGGCAACCATGTGTTGATCTGGGGCCGTAATCAAGATGTTGTCGATGAAATCAACTCTGCGCATACCAATACAAAATATTTGGATAACAACACTCTGCCTGTTGGGCTTAAAGCAACAAGTGATCTTAAAGAAGCATTTGATTATTCCAACATTTACATCTTGGCAGTGCCAGCGCAAACTTTGCGCGAGAATTTGAAGAGTTGGAAGCCACTAGTACAACCTGGTGCCATATATGTCAGTTCATTAAAGGGCATAGAGGTAAGCACTATGTCTCGCATGACTGAAATCATTCATGAGGTAATGGAGACTGAAAACATCGCCATTATTACTGGCCCCAACTTGGCTGATGAACTCATTCTGCGCCAGCCTGCCGGGGCAGTTGCAGCAGCATCAACAATGGTCTTAGCTGAGAAAATCCAGCAACTCTTTGCAACTCCTTATTATCGTGTTTACACATCTGTCGATGTTTTGGGATGCGAGTTAGCGGGTTCGATTAAAAGCGTCATCGCACTTGCAGTTGGAATTTCAATTGGACTCGGTTTTGGTGAAAATACCCAGGCAATGTTAATTACACGTGGTCTCAATGAAGTTGCACGGTTGTGCGCGGCTCATAATGCAGATCCACTAAGTGCTGCTGGTTTGGCGGGTATGGGAGATCTTGTTGCTAGTTGTGGCTCTCCGTTGTCTAGAAATCGAACCTTTGGAGAAGTTTTAGGTCGAAGCGGCTCCATGGATGTTGCCAGAACAGAGGTGGCAAAGACTGTTGAAGGCGTTGCATCATCTAGTGCGATTTTAGAAATAGCCCACCGAGTTGGCGTAGAAGTGCCGGTTATTGAGGCTGTTGCAGATGTAGTTTCAGGCTTGATCACGCCCACAGAGGCCCTAGATCGCTTAATGGAAATAACTACTAAAGCAGAAAACTTTATTCGATGAGTAAACAGGTAATTGCGATTATTTGCGGTGGACCTAGCAGTGAGCACGAGGTTTCATGTGTTTCGGCAGGGGGAGTGCTGAAGGGTTTGGATAGACAAAGATTTGAGCCATTGTTAATTGGAATCACCAAGTCGGGTACGTGGGTTGCACTGCCGGCTGATTATCAATTAGAGATCGTGAATAAGCAGATGCCAGTAATCGAAGATAACGGGCAACACATTGAATTGAGTCAGTCGGGATTTTCACTTGATGGACAATTACTAGACATTGATTGCGTTTTTCCAGTGCTCCACGGTGAGTTTGGCGAAGATGGAAAGATCCAGCACCTACTAGATGAAGCCGAAATGGCCTATGTGGGAAGTGGAGTTAGCGCATCTGCTCAAGCAATGGATAAGGCGGTTGCGAAACTTCTATTCGCATCCAGCGGCATGAAGGTTGCAGATGGTGTTGCGGTAACCGAGCACGATTGGCGCAGTGCCGCTGATTCATTGAGTTATCCAGTGTTTGTAAAACCAGCAAGTGGTGGTTCAAGTCGAGGTACTCATAAAGTTAAAAGTGCTTCCGAATTAAAGTCGGCGATTACTGATGCTTTGCTCTATGACACTAAAGTATTAATTG
>CAIXVA010000115.1 GCA_903922745.1 uncultured Actinomycetes bacterium | reverse complement strand
GGTTTGTGCCCATAACTGTGTCGCGACCCAGTAGGTCAAAGAGGCAGAATTCAATGTCACGAAGGTTTGCTGTGTAGTGGCTCATGGCGCAATTGTGCTACCGGCCAGTAACATAAGCAAGATAGAACGCGACAGTTTGCCTAACCTTCGCATGGGATAAACCCGCTGTTCAGCCAGGGGCAGGAGAGTGGGCACCATGAAGATTGTGATCATTGGCGGCGGAGTCATTGGAACCGCCCACGCCTTTGAAGCAATCAAGAAGGGCCATCAGGTAATCCAGCTTGAACGCGATGATGTGGCCAGAAGCGCATCGGTTAGAAACTTTGGACTGGTCTGGGTCAGTGGTCGTAAAAGTGGGGCTGAGCTGCAAACAAGTATTCGCGCTCGCCAATTATGGGACGAAATACATAACGCAATTCCTGAAATGATTTTTCGCGCCAATGGTTCATTAACACTTGCAACAAATAAAGAAGAAATAGACGTCATGGAAGAGTGTTTAAAAAAAGAGGATGCACTAGATCGTCAGTGGCAGATACTTGATCGGGATGAAACTCAAAAGATTAATCCGGCACTTCGTGGAAATTACTTAGCATCGCTATGGTGTCCACTAGATGCAACAGTTGAGCCAGGGTCAGTATTGCGATCAATGCGCGAGTATTTGCTGCGCAATGAAAATTACATTTGGCGTAATAATCTAGATGTTGTTGATGTCAGAAGTGATACAAGTACTGCGGTTGTTGTTGCCCGAAATGGTGAACTATTTGAAGGCGACGTTGTAATTGTCTGTCCTGGAGCAGATCACACATCACTATTTAAAGAGCAGTTTGATACTGCGCCACTTCGACGCGTGAGATTACAAATGATGAGCACCGCGCCCCTTGATGAGGTATTAACAACTTCTATCGCCGATGGTGATTCAATGCGTTATTACCCGGGATATGAAGTGCCCACACGTGAGAATTTGCCACCTCAACACCACATCGCATCAACTAATCACATGCAGCTACTGATGGTTCAGCGAGCAGATGGCACTTTGACAATTGGTGATACACACGAATACGCAGAGCCATTTGAATTCAAATTAACTGAGGATCCATACACATACCTGCATGAAGTCGCGAGCAATTTGCTAGGAAAGAAACTGCCACCAATTGTTAATCGCTGGGATGGTGTGTATAGCCAACGCACAGATGGTGCTGTGTGCGATCGTCGCCATATGGCACACAACATAATTTCTGTCACTGGACCCGGAGGCCGAGGAAATACTTTGGCTCCCGCAATTGCCGAAGAAACGATAAAGGGGCTGTAATGAGCGTAGAATTGGTTGCTTTTGATGTTGCAGGAACAGTCTTAAATGATGATGGACTAGTAATTTCTGCATTCAAGAATGCATTTGAAGCAACACAGCCTGAATTGTGGCCAACTCATGGCGCTGAATGGACTCAGTATGCAATCGACACCATGGGTCAATCAAAGATTCATGTTTTCACAGAGTTGTTGGGTGATGTTGAAAAAGCTCACACAGCAAATGTTGCTTTTGAAGAGTCGTATGTCAGCGAGATTGCAGAAGTTGGGGCTGTACCAATTGCAGGAGCTGAAGATTTGTTTAAGTATCTTCGTTCTAAAGGTATTGCAGTTGCTTTAACAACTGGGTTTAGTCGATCAACTTTGGACACCCTGATTCATCAATTAGGGTGGAAAGATTTAATTGATCTTTCTGTGACACCAGGTGAAGCTGGTCGTGGTCGCCCACACCCCGACATGTTAAATATGGCAATTGAAGTATTAGGAATTACGCATCCTGCCAACGTGATTGTGTGCGGTGACACCGCAGCGGACATGCAGGCGGCAGTTGCCTTTGGTGCAGGTCAAGTGATCGGCGTTTTAACTGGAGCCCACGATGAACACACGCTGCATGATGCCGGCGCGACATCTGTTATTAACTCGGTAGCCGATTTAAAGACACTTATTTAACCCTGAATTTTTCATGAGAGTTCACCCTCATGACTTTACTTCGACACCTTCACAACACCGATTGTTTCTTTTCTAGGTAGAGAGTCCCCTCACAATCCTTAGGAAGGGATCCCACATATGCGCGCAAAGCGTCTAGTAGCTGCAGCAACCGCTGCAGTGCTTGCAGTTGGAATCGTTGCAATCGCGACACCAGCTACAGCAGCAGTAGATATCTGTAAGGCAAAGAATGTTAAAGAAGTAGGCGGATTAGATAACCTAATCAAGCTAGCTAAGAAAGAGGGCAAGCTTGCTCTCATCACAACACCACGCGACTGGGCAAACTACGGCAATGCATTTGATGCATACGAGAAGGCTTTCGGCGTAAAGATTTCTGTAGATAATCCAGATGGATCATCACAGTACGAGATCGACACAATGAAGACAGCTCCTAAGTCAAAGCAACCAGATTCAATCGATATTGGACCTCTAGTAGTTGCTCAGTTGACTCCTCCAGGATCAACGCCACTTTCATCTCCTTACCAAGTTATTAACTGGAATGACATTCCAAACGCAGCTAAGGACTCAACAGGTCTTTGGTACGGAAACTACGGTGGAAAGCTTGCGATTGTTTACAACACAAGTCTTCCATCAGTGCCAACAAAGGCAGCAGACTTCGCAAAGCCTGAATACAAGGGCTTTGTAGGTATCACTGGAGACCCAACTTCATCTAACCAAGCTTTCATGTCAGTTTTGGCAGCAAGCATCGGTAACGGTGGAGAAAAGAATCTTTCAGATGTAACTAAGGGTCTTGCCCTATTCAAGTCTGTAAAGGCTCAAGCACCACTAGTAAAGGTAAACGGTACAAACCTTGCTACTGGTACAGCAAAGCTTGGTTTCATGTGGGACTTCAACGCTCTTGGAATTGTTCCAGCAGCGAAGGCAGCAGGCTTAGATCTTAAGTTTGTATACCCAACAGATTTCGTACTTCAAGCACCTCCATACATCAACGCAATCAACATTAAGTCACCAAACTGTGCTAACGCTCGTTTGTGGCAAGAGTTTGTGTACTCACAGAACAAGGGAAAGACAGCTAAAGAACTAACTGCAGCTGATCTAAAGCTTCCTGGTTCTAAATTGTTCGCATTGATGCAAGGTGGACAGAACTACTTCCAGCAGTCAGGTGCGGACCCAATCATGTCTGCAGCAATGACAAAGAAGAATCTACTTGTTCCATCACTGCTTGACTTCAAGGTTCCTTCAACAGCAAAGGTTGTCGGACCTGCAACTATTGCCGACGTACTAACTGCACGTGAGCAGATCATCTCTTCATGGGCTAGCTTGTAAAAAAGGAATATGACCTCCCAAGTCATAGAGGGAGGCGCGCCTTCAAGGGGACGCGCCTTCCTCGCTTCTTTTATAAAGAATATTCTTCCAGCGGTTCCGCTTTTGCTGATCGTTGGTTTCTTTTTTCTTTTCCCAATTGCACGTCTAATTTACGTTTCATTTTTATCTAACGAAAATACTTTCACAATTGATAACTTCAAAACGGCCGTTCAAGAGCCATACCGAACAGGATTTCTTAACTCAATAAAGATCGGTGTTTTCTCCGCAGCAATCGCAGCATTTCCGGGCGCAATTGCTGCCTACTTCATTGAATCCCGAGGAAGTTCTAAACTGCGCCGGACTATTGCAGTAATGAGTGGAGTCCTCGCCAACACTGGTGGAGTGCCACTTGCATTTATGTTTTATGCCGCACTTGGAATTCAGGGCTTCCTCACTAAGTTTTTAAAGTATCTAGGCTGGGATCTGTATGCAGGAACATTCTCACTAGGCTCCTTTATTGGTTTATTAGTTGTGTATCTATATTTCCAGTTACCTTTGATGGTAATTGTATTTTCACCAGCAATTGTTTCTCTTCGGCGCGAATGGTCCGAAGCAGCACGCAACTTAGGTGCGAGCCAATTCAATTACTGGATACGAATTGGCATTCCCTTACTTTTCCCAAGCTTCATCGCCTCATTCTTATTACTTTTTGCTAGCGGATTTTCAGCCTACGCAACTGCAAATGCATTAACTGTTGGAAATCTTCCTCTGACACCATTACAAATTGGTGGGTTGTTAGATGGAAATGTTTCAGCAGCACAATTAAACCTTGGAAAAGCATTAGGTGTTGTGATGATTGTGATCTCAGCCTGTGCAGTTATTCCATACCTTGCCATTCAACGTAGGAGTGCCAAATGGCAAAAGCGTTAAGAGTTAGGTTCCAGCCACCACTGGCGGTGACACTTCTCATTTTGGGTTTCTTCGTCTTTATCCCAATGGTTTCTGCTTTTGAATACTCGATCCGTACACCTTTAACTGGTGGATATGGCTGGACCCATTACTTGTGGGCTATCCGAGAGGAGGAGTTCTTTCACTATATTTTTAGATCAGGCTGGCTGGCTGGTCTTACAGTGCTAATTACCCTGATTGTTTTGGTTCCCACTATGACCTGGTTACACGTCAGCAAATCACCAATTCGGCCTCTAATCGATGGAATTTCACTTCTACCGCTTGTTATTCCAGTGGTTGCTTTTGCAGTTGGTGCTCAAATCTCTTTCCCTGAGTTTGTTCAAAACACTGTTTTAGAGCTTCCATTTCTCTATTTTGTATTGGCACTCCCATACGCCTATCGATCACTTGATATTGGACTAAATTCAATTCCATTAAAAACCATTACTGAAGCAGCCCGCAGCGCTGGTGCAAATTGGTGGCGGACGATTACAGCTGTGATTGTTCCAGTAATCCGAGGTTCGGTCATGGCAACGATTGCGTTGACCTTTGCCTTATCTCTTGGGGAGTACACATTGACAGTATTGCTCCACTGGGACACCTTCCCAACATGGGTCACATTTGTTGCACAAGACAACATCCTTGGCGCTATTGCGATCTCAATGATGTCGCTGATCATTCCATTCCTAATTTTGACAGTTATTACGCTTTTCGTTCCAGAACGTTCTATGCAAGGGAGAAAGTAATGTCTAGTAAGAGCCTTTCCTTAAGAAACATTTCAAAGCGATTTGGAAATGTGATCGCTTTAGACAACTTCAATCTTGAGGTTGGTGTGGGAGAACTGGTGGCATTACTTGGACCCTCAGGATGCGGCAAGACAACAGCCCTTCGAGTGGTTGCTGGCTTAGAACATCAGGATGCAGGCACAGTATTGGTAGCCGACAAAAACATCTCAGATGTGCCTGCGCATAAGCGAAACATGGGAATGGTTTTTCAGGCGTATTCACTGTTCCCTAATTTAACTGTCGAAGAAAATGTAGCTTTTGGTTTACAGATGAGAAAAGTAAGTAAGCACCTGCGCCTTAAGAAAGCACATGAGCTCTTGGATTTGGTGGGCCTAGATTCACAGAGCAAGCGCTTTACCCATCAGCTTTCTGGTGGTCAGCAACAGCGTGTGGCACTGGCTAGAGCACTTGCTTTTGAGCCTGAAATTCTCTTGCTGGATGAGCCATTATCGGCACTTGATGCCCAGGTGCGTGTAAACCTGCGTGAAGAGATTCGTCGCCTTCAACTTTCTTTAGGCACAACAACTTTATTTGTTACTCATGATCAGGAAGAGGCTATGGCTATCTCTGACCGTGTAGGTGTGATGAACAGCGGTGTACTTGAGCAGATTGATACACCAGATGCTCTCTATAACAAGCCTGCTTCATCATTTGTTGCAAGTTTCGTTGGCACCATGAACAGAATTCCAGCACATATCTCAGATGGCATGGTTGAAATCTTTGGGAGTAAAGTTGTTGCTCTCAAGCGCGGCAATGAAAATGGAAAAGTACATGCACTTATTCGCCCAGAATCCATCTCTGTTGTAGCAACAACTGCGCAGGGCAATGCAAAGGTATTGACGCGATCATTTATGGGTGCTTCATCCAATATTATTTGTCAAACATCAGATGGCACGATTGTGCAATCGCTTATGACAAGTGCTTCAACCGGAGACCTGCTTCCAGGATCATCTGTTCAACTACGAGTATTAAGTTCTGAGGTTCTTGTCGCTAATGTCTAGTACATCAACAAACCGCATTGTTCGTTCTAAAGTTTCACCTGATTCAAATTGGCGCGAGCTACTACTTGATAAAGGTGAGTTAGTCATTGGCGAAGAACCACTTAACGCACAGGTTGTTGCAGCCTTCATTCGCCTAAGTGATATCCATATTTGCGATGCAGCATCACCTGCTCGCCTGGAGTTTCTAGATC
>CAIXVA010000114.1 GCA_903922745.1 uncultured Actinomycetes bacterium | reverse complement strand
CGATCTGTCGTAATACAGCTCGAACTCAGCTGGGTGTGGACGCAAGCGAACGTAATCAACCTCGTTCTTACGTTTCCATTCGATCCACGTTTCAATTAGATCCTTCGTGAATACGCCACCTTTAGTTAGGAAAGCATGGTCCTTTTCTAGAGTGTTAAGTACTGCATCTAATGAACCAGGAACCTGAGGAATTGAAGCAGCCTCTTCGCCTTCTAGTTCGTATAGATCCTTATCAACTGGGGCAGGTGGTTCGATCTTGTTAACGATTCCATCGAGGCCAGCCATAAGCATTGCTGCAAATGCTAGGTATGGGTTTGATGATGGATCTGGACAACGGAACTCAATGCGCTTTGCTTTTGGATTGGATCCTGTAATTGGGATACGGATACAAGCTGAGCGGTTACGTGCTGAGTACACAAGGTTTACAGGTGCCTCATATCCTGGAACTAAGCGACGGTATGAGTTAACTGTTGGGTTTGTAAATGCAAGTAATGATGGTGCGTGCTTTAGCAGACCACCGATATACCAACGTGCCATGTCTGAAAGATCGCCGTATGTGCCTGCTTCGAAGAACAGTGGCTTTCCATCTTTCCATAGTGATTGGTGAACGTGCATACCTGAACCGTTATCTCCGAAGAGTGGCTTTGGCATAAACGTTGCAGTCTTTCCACCTTGCCATGCAGTGTTGCGAATGACGTACTTGAATTTCATTACATCATCGCCTGCGCTAAGAATGTCTGTGAAGCGATAGTTAATTTCCATTTGACCTGCAGTACCAACTTCGTGGTGTGAGCGCTCAACAAGTAGTCCAACCTTGCCAAGTTGCATAACCATTTCATCGCGAAGATCTGCGAATTGATCTGTTGGCGAAACTGGGAAGTACCCACCCTTTACGCGAGTGCGGTATCCACGGTTAGGTGTTCCATCCGCATCGTATTCAACGCCTGTGTTCCAAGCGCCTTCATATGATTCGATCTCGTGAACAGCTGAGTTAATTGTTGTCTTGAAACGCACACTGTCAAAAACATAAAACTCTGCTTCCGGCGCGAAGAATGCTGTGTCAGCAAATCCAAGTGAGCGCATGTAGTCGACAGCCTTTGCAACAACTCCACGTGGATCACGGCTATAAGGCGTGTTATCTACAGGATTATGCACTGAGAAGATGATTACTAAAGTTTTTTCCTTGCGATATGGATCAACAAATGCTGATTCAGGTACTGGCAGCAACTTCATGTCTGATTCATCAATGGATTGGAATCCACGAATTGATGAACCATCAAACATGAGGCCATCGGTGAATACCGCTTCATCAAATGATTCAACAGGAACGTTGAAGTGATGCTGAATGCCAGGTAGATCTGTAAAGCGGACGTCAACAAGTTTGACATCCTCTTTCTTAATGTATGCAAAGATTTCTGCTGCGTTCTTAAACATGCTTCTCCCAATTTCACATGTGATGCGCTAAATCTCTCATCATTGAGCCTTGCGCGCTTTGAGTAGTTGAACCCTAGGTCCATAGAGTGAAAATGGCATAACCCGCTTGTTAAATCCATGTTACGTCTGGGCCGATTGCCAGTTACCCTTGCCACATGAGCTTTCAATT
>CAIXVA010000113.1 GCA_903922745.1 uncultured Actinomycetes bacterium | reverse complement strand
GTTGCGCTCACGATCTGCTGCCCGCTCAGCATCTACTAATTCATTAACTTTTAACTTGGTACTTTCAAGTTGAGACTTAGCGCCCTCAAACTGTGAATCAAGTCCGAGTTCGCCGGAATCTGCGCTAGCAATTTCTAATTCATATGAGGCATGTTCGCGTTGTGCTTTATCTGCACGGGCTTGTGCATCATCGCGAGACTTAGTCAGACGCTCAATCTCTTCTGCAATAGCTTCAAGGCGAGCATGTAAAGACTTGATATGGCCTTCTTGGCGCGCTGTTCCTTCACGTGCATCTGCAATTGCTCGCATAGCAGCAGCAATTGTGTCTTCATCACTTTTCAGGGCAGCCTCTGCTGCAATAAGTTGTGATGAAGCAAGAGTTAAGGCTTGTTGAGCTGAAATCACATTTGCACGAAGTGCACTTTCTTCCAGGCGTAGTGTGGCTGCCTCTTTGTCCAAACTTTCTGGATCTCGACCAGAAGTGCGAGCTTCCTCTGCTTCTTCATTAAGAAAACGTGATCGCTCTTGGGCAAGGCTTTGGGTTCCGCGGAACTTTTCACGCAGTGAGTTGAGGCTGTAATAAGTCTCTTGAGCTGCAACCAATAACGGGCCTTCATGCGCGGCTTGTGCATCTAATGCTTCTTCACGACGTCGAACAGAATCAACTTCTGCCTCAACCGCAGAGCGCTTATCACGCAATGCAGTTTCATCGGCAACTTCAAGTTCGAGAGTCTTTGACATCGAAATAAAATCATCAGCGAGCAATCGTAGTTTTGCATCTCGCAGATCCGCTTGAATCGTTGCGGCTTTCTTGGCAACTTCAGCTTGCTTTCCAAGTGGACGAAGTTGTCGACGTAGCTCAACTGTTAGATCTTGAATACGAGCAAGGTTTGCTTGCATCGAATCTAATTTACGAAGTGCTTTCTCTTTACGCTTGCGGTGCTTGAGTACTCCAGCTGCTTCTTCAATAAATCCGCGGCGCTCTTCAGGAGTTGCCATGAGGATTGCATCAAGTTGACCTTGACCAACAATCACGTGCATTTCGCGACCAATACCTGAATCGCTCAATAGTTCTTGAATATCTAACAAGCGAGATGCTTCACCGTTGATCTGATATTCACTTTGGCCATTACGGAAAAGAATTCTAGAAATTGTTACTTCGGTGTACTCGATAGGTAGTGCGCCATCTGAGTTATCAATTGTTAATGAAACCTCAGCGCGACCAAGTGGAGCTCGCCCGCTTGTTCCAGCAAAGATGACATCTTCCATCTTTCCACCGCGCAGTGATTTTGCGCCTTGCTCACCCATAACCCATGTGAGTGCATCTACAACGTTTGATTTACCTGAACCGTTAGGACCAACCACGCACGTGATTCCGGGTTCGAGTCGAAGAGTGGTCGCAGAAGCAAAGGACTTAAAGCCCTTGAGCGTCATACTCTTCAAATACACGCGGCAAACCTATCGTCTTAGGAGCGTGTTTTTAGCGAATTTAGGCTTGTGGAAAGGCGGTTTTTAACGCTTCATAGGCTGCGCGTGCGGCTACCTGTTCAGCCTCTCGCTTGCTCTTTCCTGTTCCTTCGCTCATCACTTGACCGCTCAACATTGCAACCGCGGTGAAGTTCTTATCGTGATCTGGACCATCTTCGCTAACAATGTATTCGGGTGCACCTTTACCTAGTGATGCCGCTAATTCTTGAAGCGCCGTTTTTCCATCAAGGCCAGCACCGCGCGCAACAGCAGAATCCATAGTTGGAGTAATTAACTTTCTAACTATTTCAGTGCATTGGGCGAAACCGAACTGCATATAAATAGCGCCAATCAATGCTTCGAGAGCATCGGCAAGCAATGAGTTTTTGTCGCGTCCGTTAGTTACTTCTTCGCCTTTTCCAAGACGGATGTATTGACCAAGCTGTAGCCCGCGCGCAATATCTGCGAGCGCACGCATATTGACAACACCAGAACGCAAAGGCGATAGCCGGCTTTCATCAAACTCTGGATAACGTTTGTACAGTTCTTCGGTAACAATTAAACCAAGAACTGAATCACCAAGAAATTCAAGGCGCTCATTAGTTTCTTTACTTCCAGATTCATAAGCATATGAACGGTGGGTAAAAGCTAACTCGAGTAAAGCTGGATCGAGTGTTACTCCCAGCTGCTCACTGAGCATTGAACTCAGATCAGACCTCTAATACCTGGCGACGGTTGTAAGTACCGCACGTTGGGCATGCTGTGTGCTGCAACTTAGGCTGCTGGCATTGTCCGCATGTTGATAGAGAGGCTGCAGTAGTTTTCCACTGGCTACGTCGTGAGCGCGTCTTTGAACGCGACATCTTTCGCTTTGGTACTGGCACTGTTCGAACCTCTTCTCAATCCTTGAGCAGCCACTGGGCTGCAGAGGGTAAGTATCCCTTATAAAGGCTAAATCTTGAAATCGGGATCCTCGAGGGTAAGACCCTCAAGTTTTAGGCCATCCAGACTTGCCCATCGGGCATCAATTACTTCATGGGCGTGGTCTTCGGGCAGATCAGCCCACTTGCCCCCACATTCTGGGCACAGACCCAGGCAATCCTGGCTACACAGCGGATTGCTCGGTAATGACAGAACAATTGCATCTCGAATGGGGGTTTCAAGATCAAGAATGTCTCCATCCATCATGAACTCTTCAGCCACATCTAAATCTTCACTCGTTAAGTCCTCTGTCGAGCTCTTTCTCTTTTTCTTCCCACGTTCATTTGTTGGCTCATAGTTATAGAGCTCTTGAATTTTGCGTTCAATAACAATTTCAACGGGATCGAGGCAACGAATGCATTCTCCTTGCGCGACTGCATAGACATCGGCGCTCAGCAAGATGCCTTCAGTCACCGATTCCAGGCGTGCATCAACTTCAATGAGTTCACCGGCTGGGACTGAAATTAACTCAACACCGAATTTTTCCTTAACAACAATGTCTAATTCATACTCTTTCATCTCGCCTGCACGACGAGGCAGCTCGTAGGTATTGAGCTGAAAAGAATCCAGAGCTTTACTCATCAAAGGTTATTCGTCAGCAAGTTGTGACAAGACATCCTTGTCATTGGCGCCAGCTAGTCGATCACGCCCACGAGAAACAGCATCCATTGTCTTGTTAAGGATTACTTCAAGAGTTGCAAGACGTCCATCGATGTACTCCTCGACTTCTTGCTTTTCTAATTCAGCAGTTTCGCGAGCATCATCTAATATCTTGCGCGCTTCATCTCGAGCAATTTGGACGATTGATGTTTGCTCAACCATCTGGGATACATCTTCGCGCGCGATTGTAATTAGTTGTTCTGCGCTAACTCGAGCTTCCTCAATGATTGCATCTCGTGTTTCAATTATTTTGCGAGCTGATTCAAAATCGGTTGGCAAAGCTTCACGCGCTTCATCCAAAATTTCAAGCATCTCGGCGCGATGCACAACACAACTTGCAGATAGCGGAACTCCGCGAGCTTCCTCAACTAATGTGATTGCTGAAGTTAATTTCTCTACTGAATCCATGATCTACTTCCCCGCTACTCGAGCTTTAAGTGCTTCATTAATTGATGGTGGAACCATTGTAGAAACGTCTCCGTTGTAATGGGCGAGCTCTTTAACAAGAGATGATGATAAGAATGAATGTGCAGGCGATGTTGCCATGAACATTGTTTCAACACCAGAACCCTGCAAATTAACCTGAGCCATCTGCAATTCGTAATCAAAGTCAGTAACCGCTCTCAAGCCTTTAACAATCGCTTGGATTGAGTTGCTCTTGCAGTAATCAACTAAAAGTCCGCTCCAGGAATCAACTGAAACATTGGGGAACTTGGTTGTTACCTCAGTAATCATCGCAATTCGTTCCGTTACGGTGAAAAGACTTGATTTTGTCCGGTTTTCCAGAACAGCTACAACAACTTGATCAAACTGTTGGGCCGCACGCTCAATGATGTCCAAGTGCCCATATGTGATGGGATCAAAGGATCCTGGGCATACCGCGCGCTTCATGTGCCAAACGCTAGCAATACTGAGCCCAGTTATCCATTCTTAAGGCTGGTAATTAGCGTAATAAATGGTCGCCTGTCCATATTTTCGCTCTCGTGCGGGCACAAATGCATCTGGCCATATGAATTGCGCACCACGCGCTGTGCGCTCAACTGCGATAAATGAATCGCTGCTTAGAAATTCATAGTCATGCAGAGCGCTTAATACATCTTCAACGGCTTGATTAGAAAAATCATATGGCGGATCAATATAAACAAGATGATATTTATCTTTAGGAGCACTCTTCAAGAACCGCTCAGCACTCATCCCATATAAATGGAAACTTCCTGTTGGATTCGACTTCTTTACTATTTCAAAGTTAGTCTCGATCGTCTTTTGCGCTTCCTCATCTTTTTCAACAATATGAACAGATGTTGCACCTCGAGACAATGATTCCAATCCAATTGCACCTGACCCACCAAATAAATCTAAAACATGTAAACCCTCAAAAGTTCCAAACTCAGAAGCCAATGAAGAGAACAAGCCCTCGCGAGCTCGATCAGATGTTGGTCTGGTTGCCCCTGCAACAGCGCCGAGTATGCGACCCTTTGCAACACCAGCAATGATTCTCAATTGATTAACCCTTATCTAAATAGTCAACGGCTTGATCGCGCTGTAATTGTGCGAGTTCGGCCCTTAGCGCAGGATAGTCTGATAAATCATTATCAGTTGCAATCAGTGTCTCTGCATCATCACGGGCCTGCTCAATCAGCGCTTCATCTCGCAAAACTCGTAACAATCGCAAATGAGACTGTGTTCCGGATTGACTTGCGCCAAGGACATCACCTTCTCGGCGTTGCTCAAGATCAATACGGGACAACTCAAATCCATCAACAGTGCCTGCAACAGCATTTAATCTTTCGCGAGCAGGAGATTCTTCTTCGCACTGAGTCACCAAAAGACATAGCCCTGGTGACGTTCCGCGACCAACGCGGCCGCGAAGTTGATGGAGCTGTGAAACACCAAAACGATCCGCATCCATAATTACCATGATCGTTGCATTGGGCACATCAACGCCTACTTCAATAACAGTTGTTGAAACCAAAACATCAATGTCACCCTTAGAAAAAGCCTGCATGGTTGAATCTTTTTCATCGGCAGATAGGCGACCGTGCAAAATTGCTATCTTTAGGCCCTTTAAGGGTCCAGCATGCAAAGTTGGTGCCAGCTCTTCAACTGAAGTGATCTCAGATGACTCTTCACCAAATAAGAAATCAATGTCCGCGTTTGCATCAGAATCAGCGCTAATACGCGGTGCAACTATGTATGCCTGATGTCCTTGTGCAACCTCTTCATTAATTCTTTGCCATGCTCTCTCTAAAAAGCTCGGCTTCTCCTTTACCGGAACAACATGGGTCGTGATTGGCTGACGACCTAATGGCAGCTCTCGCAAAGTTGAAACATCTAAATCTCCAAAGACGGTCATCGCAACGGTTCGCGGAATTGGTGTTGCCGTCATAACAAGTAGATGTGGCGGCAGCACTGCTTTCTCTTTTAAGGCATCTCGTTGTTCAACACCGAATCGATGTTGCTCGTCGACAACGATTAATCCCAAATCCCTGAACTCAACCTTTTCGCCCAACAAGGCGTGCGTACCAATAACGATTCCAGCACTTCCAGTGGCAGCCATTGCCAATGCTTCTTTACGTGCTGCCGCACTTTGTGATCCTGTGATTAAAGTTACCTGCGTTGCTTTGTCAGAACCACCAAGCATTCCACCCTGACCTAGTTCGCCCAGCAATTTCTGGATAGTACGCAAATGTTGGGCCGCTAAAACTTCAGTTGGAGCAAGCAGGGCAGCTTGTCCCCCACTGTCAACAACAGCCAACATGGCGCGCAGTGCAACAATTGTTTTACCAGAACCAACTTCACCTTGCAGTAGTCGGTGCATTGGATGGGGTTGAGATAGATCTGATTCAATCTCTTTACACACAGCAACCTGACCTGCAGTTAATTCAAAAGGCAAGGTTGCATCAAATGCATCAAGTAATCCGCCACTGATGCGTTTTCTAGATGTTGAGTTTAATTTCTTTAATTCAATTCTGCGCATTACCAACAAAGATTGCAGCAGGAAAGCTTCATCGAATGTTAGACGTTCTCGTGAAAGCTCGGCATGATCTAAATCTGCAGGTTGATGCAACTGCACTAGAGCTTGATGAAGTGAAGGATAATTATGCTTTTCTCGTATTGAAGAGGGTAAAAAGTCAGCAATTTCTTCAAGTGACCCAATCGCAAGTTGAGCGCATTGTGAAATCTTCCACGATGGCATTTTCGCCGAGGCTGGATAGACAGGAAGATACTTGCCAGCAAAACCTTCAACTGCGCTATCAACATCTGAACCGTCAGGAATCATTTCGTAATCTGGATGAGCTAACTGTTTTTTATTATTAAAGACCCCTACTTT
>CAIXVA010000112.1 GCA_903922745.1 uncultured Actinomycetes bacterium | reverse complement strand
GTAACATTTGCGCTGCCGTGGATGTGGCGACGCGCTCGTGGTAAATCTTCTGGTGATGGTCGCACCTGTAAGTATCCAATTGCAATTAATTGGCCGCTGTCACACTTAGATTAAATCTGAGTAACTGTCCACTCCCATGTGTGCACACCGGTTTTAATAATGTACTTATCTAAAGTATCTGGACCACAAGAAGCAGTTCCAACACCACGATGAGCGGCATCGATATGCACAACTGTGTTTCCGCAGGCATTTACTTCAACATCATGGGTTGCATCAGCTAATTCGCCATCCCTGTTAGGCGTTACAGAGACCTGAGCCGGCTTGCCCATTGCAAAGCGCAGACCATTTCCGGCCGCGTTTGTCAGCTCAAACCAACGAACTGCAGCATGTCCACCATTTTCTTGTGGACGTACATATGGAATGTATTGCGCAGTAACCGTTGAAACATAACGTGCAATGCGACCAATCTTGCGATCAGGGTATGACTCGTGTGACCCAGTACCAAAATACACAAGATCACTTAATGATCCATCTAGTTCAAATAATGTTCCTACACGCGCCAGATCATCAAATGCCTTTGGAATGGTCACAGATTCTTTAACACCAAATCCACCAACAACTGGTGTAATCACCTGTGTGTGCTTGAAAGAAACACCAGTGCTTGTCTCCCATGTATTAGTCACCTTGATAGCTGATGGTGTCTGTCGTACAACACAATCGGTACGTGAAATTTCACGGACGCCGTAGCGTTCCCACTTAGCTGCGATGTGTCCAATGCGATCATTATCTGTAGGTGCGCGCCATAAAGAAACAGATGGCGCAACGATTCCGTACGGCAAAATAATTTGTCCATGTTCATCGACAACATCGCCAATTTCTTTTGCCTTCTTAACAGGTGCTAGGGCAGTAGATGGCAAAGCAATCTGGCTCCAGCCGACCTCTGACATTGGTAAGGCCCATGGAGTAGTGGCAATGCAAACAAGTGAGAAGGTAATAAAACGCTCACCACGGTTTGTGCCCTTTGCAAGCTTCCTTGATGAGACTTTAAAATTAACTGACTTGCGTGGTGCAACCATCGGAAGCTTTACAACTCCGCCATCTTGGATAACACCATCACATGTAATTGACCATTGAAGCTGGTATTCACTTAAGTCTTTAAAGAAGTTCTTGTTAAAGATCTTGAATTGACCGGTTGCAGCTTTAACGCCTGTGATTACTACAGGTGCCGCAAGTGCCTTAAATTCATGCATTGCAGGCTTAGCTGTGCGGTCTGGGAAAACCATTCCGTCGCAGCAGAAGTTGCCATCATGCTTTGTTTCGCCGTAGTCGCCACCGTATGCGTTGCGTTTTGAACCATCTGGCATTGTCTGAACGGGACCGTGATCCCACATCTCCCAGATAAATCCACCTTGCAAACCACGTGTTGATTCAATTACTTCCCAATACTCTGCCAATGTTCCATTGCTGTTACCCATTGCATGCGAGTACTCGCACATGATTAATGGGCGATCTGCTTTTGGAGATTTTGCATATTCTTTAATCGCACTGATAGTTGGATACATGGGAGCAATGACATCAGTTAGCGAATGACTACCTGTCCAGTTACCGCGAATTCCACCTTCGTAATGCAATGGGCGCGATGGATCAAAGCTGCGTGCATAGGCTGCAGCTGCTTCGTGGTTAGTACCTGCACCAGATTCATTACCTAGTGACCACATAACAACAGATGGATGATGAATATCGCGCTGAACCATTCGGCCGACGCGATCGACAAATGCTGTTAGGTACTTCGTGTCATTACAAATTGAAGAGATAAAAGCGTGGGATTCGATGTTTGCTTCACCGATTACATAGAAACCTAGTTCGTCGCATAAATCTAAGAAAGCTGCATCATTTGGGTAGTGCGATGTTCGGACAGCGTTAAAGTTCCAACGCTTGAGTTCAAGCAAATCTTGTCGCATGTCATCGCGTGTCAGCACACGACCAGTAAAGCGATTGAAGTCGTGGCGGTTGATTCCGTAGAAAATAACTGGCTGGCCATTAACTAAGAAATCTTGACCCTTAATATCGATAGAACGG
>CAIXVA010000111.1 GCA_903922745.1 uncultured Actinomycetes bacterium | reverse complement strand
CCTTTATTGCTTCCAAGTACTTGTGACACCATGAAAGGCTTTGACTTAATGCCTTGTGCAGCAAAGGTTGCATATGCGTTAGCAACATCAATTACATGTGGGCTTGCAACTCCAAGTACAACAGAAGGTGTTGGAACCATTGCAACACTGTCAGGAATACCTGCGCGCCGAGCAACATCTACAACTAGGTCATCTCCTGCTTTAATTCCAAGTGGAACAAAAACGGTGTTAACTGAGTGTTTAGTCGCATACAACAAATCGATCTGTCCCCAGCCCTCGTTTCCGTAATTTGAAACAGGGTACGGCTTACCTAAATCATCAAATGTTTGTGGTGAATCACCATTCCATATCGAAGTTAGTGGGATTCCCTTTTCAAGTGCCGCAACAATTGCAAATGGTTTAAATGTTGATCCAGCTAAGGCAATTGATTGTGTTGCATCATTTAATTGGCGCTGTACGTAATCTCGGCCGCCATAAAGGGCAATAACCTCGCCAGTTCCGGGGCGGATCGCAACTAAACCAATTCGAAGATTATCTGGTGCGTTGGCTGGATAAAACTTGTTGACGGCATCGACTGCAGATTGTTGTGCTTGTTCGTTAAGAGTTGTTTTAATGACAAGTCCACCAACTAGTAACTGCTCTTGGCTAAATCCAAGTTTTGCCAACTCTTTTTGTACCGCTTCAATGATGTGACCCTTAGGTCCACTTAACTGACCTGATGTTGCACGAGGAGAAACTGTTGGTAATTTCATTTTTGCGGCATCGGCTTTCGATAGCCAGCCAGCGTCAATCATGTTGTTCTTTACATACTCAAAACGATTAGCTAAGCGTTCGGCATTTCCTTCTTGATACATCGGGTCATACAAACCTGGCGAGCGCAATATAGATGCGATTACTGCGGCCTGAGCATTTGTTAATTGATCAACGTTGCGGTTGAAATACTGCTGCGATGCGGTCATAACACCGTATGAACCTCGACCGAAGTAAATAGTGTTTAAATAACTTTCAAAGATTTGATCTTTAGATAACTGGTTTTCTAACTTAATGGAAATTACAAGTTCTTTAATCTTTCGCTGAATTGTGCGGCTGGGTGTTAAAAAGGCGGTCTTTGCATACTGTTGTGTGATTGTTGAACCACCTTGTAGTGCGCCACCTTTTAGATTATTAAGTACCGCGCGCAAAATTCCAGTGACTGAAAAAGCGCGATTGGAATAAAACCCACGGTCTTCGGCAGCTAATACTGCGTGACGAACATTAAGAGGAATCTTTGAAAGCGGCACGATCTGACGATTTTGAGTTCCGACTCGACCAATTTCCGCGCCATTTGAATACTGAATAATTGTTGATTGACTATTTACATAGGCGTTGGCATCGGGGATATCAACTGTGAAATAGGCAAGAGCGAACAAAACAGAGCCGGCAACAAAACCAAAACCGACAAGGAAAACTGTTGCTCTAATCAGTAATTTACGGGCCATTTGCTAATGCTATCCCTTGGCGTAATCCTCATCCTCCAAGGTGCGAACCTTGCGCGGGGCTTTTCGTTCAACTCCATCACCTAATACGTATGAGGCACACAGGTGATTCCATGAACAGTTTTTGCAGACTTCAACGATGTAGACAGTGAACTCACCAAACTCGCGCTCCATCGCTATTAACTCTTTCGGAGTCTTAATGCGGCCTGAGTATTGACCTAGTTGCTCGCCAAAGGTGTATCGCAATTCAACGAGCTCTTCCTTTTTACATACCGGGCAGTTACGCGCGACTTTGTCACCATGCCATTTGGCAGCGCGCATCAAATACGGGTCGGCATCGCAGGCATCAACAACACCACGAAAGAGAGCCATCAAGGTGGCCCGCTTATCGAGTGAATAATCGATGAACCCTCGTTGCGATTTCATTAAGGAGAAGAATAATCCCCTTTTGAGGGTTACGCTCTTTCTTATGAGTTTTGTTGGGTTACTACGACACCCTCGACTATCTCGACTTCTTGCTGTTCGCTGGTCCGGCCAAGCAACAGATGGCATCTTTCAAAGCGCACTTGCTTCATTTGTTTTGTTTTCACCAGAGCGCCAAGCAAACGCATTAAGTGCTGCAGTTGGTTTTGCAGTTGTGTTGCTACCTTATTCATTAGTCGGTCCAATTGTTGGAACGGTTTTAGATCGTGTTTCACGGCAACGTGCATTGTTTTTCTGTAATTTAGCCCGAAGTGCAAACCTTTTCTTTGTAGCTTTGCTTGTTTATACCGGCACTACGGGTGTTGAATTAACAATTGTTGTATTAGTTGCCTTTGGAATTAATAGATTTATTCTCGCCGCACTATCTGCCGGGCTTCCTCTATTGGTTGATACAAAATCACTCATTACTGCAAATGCAATTGCTGTTACTGGCGGCTCCGTGTTAGTTGTGATTGGTGGAGGTGTTGGTGTTGGTGTTCGTGCACTTATTGATGGTGCAGCGATTGCAGATCATGCTGATGCAGTATTAATCATGCTTTCTTCAGCAGGTTATTTCATTGCAGCCCTTCTTACTAGTCGATTAAAGAAGTATGAAGTAGGTCCTTTAGCCCATGAAAAAGAGTCTGCTTCTTTAATGCAAGGTTTTAGAGATATGCAAGAAGGATTTAGATATTTGCAGGGCCACCTTGATGCATCTCGCGGAATCATTGCAACCGCTGTGCAGCGTGGTGGCCTTACCGCTTTAACCTTAACTGCGTTGTTATTAGAGAGAAATACATTTAACGATCCATCTAAACCAGAAGCTGGATTACAAGGATTTGGTATTGCATTAAGTATTGCAGGATTTGGTGTTTTCCTAGGAGCTTTCTTGGCCCCTTATGGGGTTGCACGATTTGGAAGGCATCGCTGGATCAAGTTTGCGATGCTCGCAAGTGCCTGCTCACCGCTTGTTCTTGCTGTATCGCAAACAGAAATTGGATTGTGTGTCACCGCTTTTCTTACCGCATTTTTTGGCCAAAACATCAAAGTTACAAATGATGCATTAGTACAATCAAAAATTGATGATTACCACCGCGGTAGAGTCTTTGCCGTTTACGACGTTGTAGTAAATGGGGCAATTGTTAGCGGTGGTTTAATTGCCGCGCTATTGCTGCCACCTTCAGGTTTATCTCGCATAGTGCCACTTACCGTGTCGGTTGCTTACTTATTGGTCGCTTTTATTCTTCTTCGACCAGTAAAGTTTTACGCTACCTACTAGCCCACCATTCAAGTAACGCCTTAGTTGCCGCTTCTTCGCCGATAGGACCTTGTTCAAGCCGAAGTTCCAGCAAGAAATCCATTGCTTGACCAACTTCACGTGAAGGCTTCAAATTAAGAAGTTGCATAACTTGTGCACCATCTAAATCAGGACGAATCTTTGATAACTCTTCTTGCTCCATCAACACAGCTATACGTGCTTCTAAAGAATCATACGTTGCGGCCAGACGAGCAGCTTTTGTTGTATTGCGAGTAGTGCAATCAGCGCGCGTTAAAACATGTAAATGTGTAACAAATTCTTCTGCATCACGCACATAACGGCGCACTGCAGAATCAGTCCATTCTCCCTCGCCATAACCATGAAAACGAAGGTGCAGTGTTGTTAATAGCTCCACCGCATCGATGGTGTCATTATCAAAGCGCAACGCCTGTAAGCGCTTCTTTGCAAGACGTGCACCTACAACTTCGTGGTGATGGAAAGAAACTCCACCCCCTTCAATATAGGCGCGGGTCTTTGGTTTTCCAATGTCGTGCAATAAAGCGGCAAGACGAATCACAAGGTTTGGTCCACCTAAACGATCCTCGTGTTGGATCGCCTGTTCTAACACCGTAATTGAATGCTCATACACATCTTTATGGTGGTGGTGTTCATCAACTTCAAGACGCAACTTAGGAATCTCTGGAATCACTAAATCTGCAAGTCCTGTATCAACCAAAACTGTTATTCCGGTACGTGGATTGTTTGACATCAGCATTTTTGTAAATTCATCGCGAATGCGCTCGGCAGAGATAATGCTGATTCGAGGTGCTAAATCTTTCATCGATGCAATCACATCTGGTGCAATATCAAAACCTAATTGCGATGCAAAACGTGCAGCACGCATCATTCGTAATGGATCATCGTTAAAGGAATCACCAGGTTTGCCAGGTGTGCGTAAAACTTTCGCTGCCAAATCTTGTAATCCGTTAAATGGATCAATAAAAACTGGCGCATCTCCTGTTAACTCAAGTGCCATTGCGTTAACAGTGAAATCGCGACGCGACAAGTCACCATCGATTGTGTCGCCATATTCAACTTCTGGTTTACGAGAATCAGGATCGTAACTTTCGGTGCGATACGTTGTCACTTCAACAGTTGTATCACCACGTTTTCCTGCAACTGTTCCAAATGCAATTCCGGTATCCCAAATATTTTCTGCCCACACTTGTAAAATCTTTTTAGTTTCTAGTGGGTGCGCATTTGTTGTGAAATCTAAATCATTTCCAAGACGACCTAAAATTGCATCGCGCACAGGTCCACCAACCAATGCCAAGGTAAACCCTTTGGCCTTGAAGGCCTGGGCTAAGGAGCTTGCAAGCGGTGCTCGTTCAATTAATGAACGGATCGCTAACTCTCCTGCGGCGCCTAATGCTGTGCTCACAATAAGTAAGGTTAAAGCACTACCCTTGCTCCATGATCCCGGCACCTGGTGCGGGCAGCGAAGGTACGAAGAAAAAGCGGAAGCGTAAGCGCTCCGGTAATCGCGGCCCACAACCACAGACACAAAACACTGCTCAAAAGAGCGCTGAACCAAAACGATCTGACGTTAAGCGTCCCTACGCAAAACGAGTTGATGAGGTCAGTGCTGGCGGTTTAGTCATTGATACCACCGGCACGATGGGTCTATTAATTGGTCGCTACGACCATAAGGATGCCAGCGGAAAACGTATTTTATGGTCTTTGCCCAAGGGGCATATTGAAGAAGGTGAAACTCCAGAACAAGCTGCAATTCGTGAAGTTGCTGAAGAAACCGGAATTACATCTTCAATTACGAAATCTTTAGGTGTGATCGATTTTTGGTTCATGGCAGGTGGAAAACGAATTCATAAAACCGTTCATCACTTTATGTTCACCGAAGTTGGCGGGACATTGCTTGCTCAAGAAAGTGAAGTTGATGAGGTTTCATGGTTCCCATTATCTGAAATTGTTGATCGCTTGGCATATCCCGATGAAAAGAAGTTAATAGCCAGAAGTGCAGAGTTAGCAGAATGAAGAAGTTAATTGGGCTATTGGTATCGCTATTAATTGTGCTGCCACTAGCGCCCGCGCAAGCTGCAGACACGGTTGTGCGAATTACATCAATGGCACATCAAACTTTTACTGGTGAATTTAGAAATGATGATTTGGCACAAGAGCTAACACCATCAGGTGCGTTGGGATTGTTGGTATACACGCCACGCGTAAATAACAAAACGTGGGTTATTGATGCTGCTTTGATTGATGAAGTTATCGCAATGACCGGTGATTACACATTGGCAAACGATGCGACACCAGCAGGTAACGAAATCGCAGCGGCTTGGTTAAAGCAACTTCGGAAGATGACAAATGGGCAACAAGTAGTTGCTCTTGCTTACGGAAATCCAGATGTATCACTTGCGCAACGATTAGCACCTAGTGAATTAAAAAGTTATTACGAAATTGGTAAAACACAATTAGAAACTGCACTCGGCCGGCCAGTACGAAGTGAACCAAGTGCCGGGTGGAGCAAAGGTAAATCGGGACTTAGTTACCCTTTACGAAAGGCGTATAGCGATAATCGCAAAGCTTTAACGAGGCTTTCACGGGTCGTTAATGATCCCCAATTGTTCATGTTGCGAGCTCAGCTATCAAAGTTGTTGTCACCAAAGTTAGATAAAGATGGCCGGGAGTTTTTCTCTTACAGTGCTCGCCTTGCTGTAGATGCAATGGTTCATAAATTGCGCATAAATAGTGGCAAGTATCAGATCACAACAACTAACGTTAAATTGCCAGTGACAGTAATTAATGAGTTTGACTCCGACGTTACGGTCAATATTTCAATGTTGCCTATTAACTCGCGTGTGATCGTCGATAGTTTTGATGCGGTAACAATTCCTGCTAAATCAAAAAAGCAGCTTGAAATGCTTGTAGATGTGATTGCACCCGGTCAAACAGCGGTTTCTGCATTGATCATAGATAGTGAAGGCAATGATGTTGTGCCTACAGCGACGCTCACCCTAAATTCAACTGTTATTGACTCGCGTGTCACCTGGTTTACCACCGGTGCCGCCATACTTCTTCTATTAGCAGGAGTTGCGCAAAGTGTCCGTCGGGTGCGAAGGAGGGCGAAATGAAATCTAACGAACTCTTCCGTGCTTCAGGCATCATGGCATTGGGCACAATTATTTCTCGTATAACTGGGTTTGTTCGCGGAATTTTAATTGTTGCCGTATTAGGAACCACATTGCTTGCGGACACATTTAACGTCGCAAACACAATGCCTAATATTTTGTATAACTTGCTTGTTGGTGGCGCATTAACTGCAATCTTTATTCCGCAATTAGTCAGATCTTTTGATCATCACGACGGTGGCGATGATTTTGCGTCACGTTTAATTACAACAATTTCACTTATTCTTTTAGTACTTGTTTCACTTGGAATGTTTTTTGCACCCGCTTTAGTTCGTTTATACGCACCGGAGTTCTTCACAACAGGTTTTGAGGCTGAACAAGAGATCGCAATTGCATTTACTCGTTACTGCCTTCCACAAATCTTCTTCCTTGGTTTATTTACAATGTTGGGCCAGGTAGCCAACGCGCGCGGTTCATTCGGGCCGCTCATGTGGGCACCGATTGCCAATAACCTCGTAGGAATCGCATTATTTGGAGGATTCTTACTGTTTTCTCCTGGTGTAGATATCTCCAGTATTACTTCGAATCAAGTTGCGCTATTGGGCTGGGGAACAACTTTTAGTGTTGTTGTGCAGGCATTGGTATTGATTCCAGTTATTAGAAAGCTTGGAATTACGATTAAACCGAAGCTTGGGGTGTCAGGTTTAGGAAAATCATTTAACTTGGCTGGTTGGACCCTTGTTTACGTTTTGATTTCGCAGCTTGGATATTTAGTAACTGTAAACGTCGCTACCTCTGCAGCGGTTCGAAGCGCACAAGAAGGTATTGCAACTGGTGTTGGTTACACACCATATACATATGCCTATTTTGTTATGTTGCTGCCATATTCAATTGTCACGATTTCAATTATCACAGCGATCTTGCCTCATATTTCAAAATTAGCACTTGAAGGTAAGCGAGATGATGTCAAAGCACAATTAATTAGGGCAATTCGTTTAGTTGGTGTAATTACAGTTCCAAGCGCTGTTGCGTTTTTATTATTTGGTCCACTCATTACACAAAGCATTTTCGTTGGAATCCCTAATGAGGATTCACGGTATATCGGTTATGTTTTATCTGCACTCAGTTTTGGTTTGGTTGCGTTTTCTATAAACCTGATTTTGATCCGTGGATTTAATGCCTTTGAAGATACGAAGACTCAAGTCATTTCGATCTTAGTAATTAATGTTGTCTCTGTTGCCCTGTCGTATTTCTTCTTGTATTTCTTAAAAAATCAGTGGGTGACAGTTGGATTGGGAGTTGCTTTT
Source organism: uncultured Actinomycetes bacterium (assembly GCA_903922745.1). Lineage (GTDB taxonomy): Bacteria > Actinomycetota > Actinomycetes > Nanopelagicales > Nanopelagicaceae > Planktophila. The sequence continues at coordinate 5,059 of CAIXVA010000111.1, read as the reverse complement.
TCAGTCAGCTATTTAGTTGGCCTATTTGTAACTCTAGGGTTGTTGAAGAAGCATGTTGGTAAGTTAGCCTTATCTGAATTCTTAGGACAACACATTCGTTTATTGATTGCATCACTACTTGCGATGCTGCCACTGTTTGCGTTGACTCAATACATCTCGTGGCTTGCACTTGATATGTCGCGTGCTGCACGTGCTGGCGAATTATTGATTGTGATGGTGGTCGCATTCCTCGCATACATTCTGGCTGCTAAAGCGCTTCACATCGAAGAGATTTCGATGATCCGCCACTTGGGTAGTTCAATCAGCCGCCGTTCAGCAAAACCGCAAGAAAACGATTAGATTTCAGGGTCTAGGAGGCGTCATGAGTGAAGTAAGAAATGTTGTAATCGTTGGATCAGGTCCAGCTGGATACACCGCTGCCATCTATGCAGCACGTGCACAGTTAGATCCAATTATTTACGAAGGTTCTGTCACAGCAGGTGGCGCACTCATGAACACTACTGAGGTTGAAAACTTTCCTGGTTTTACAGATGGTGTGATGGGTCCAGATTTAATGGACAGTATGCGCAAGCAAGCTAAACGTTTTGGCGCCGAATTAATTACAGATGACATTGTTGAAATGGATTTATCTGGGGATATAAAGATTTTGAAGGATGGTTCAGGAAACACAGTTAAAGCAAAATCTGTAATTCTTGCTACAGGTAGTGCCTACCGTGAAATTGGTTTAGTCAATGAAAAGCGTTTATCTGGCCATGGAGTTTCTTGGTGTGCAACATGTGATGGTTTCTTCTTCCGCGGACAAACAATTGCTGTTGTTGGTGGTGGAGACTCTGCAGTAGAAGAAGCAACTTTCCTTACACGTTTTGCAGACAAAGTTGTTTTGATTCACCGTCGCGGCGAATTACGCGCATCAAAGATTATGGCAGAGCGCGCAAAAGCTAATCCTAAAATTGAATTTGTCTGGAACACAGAAGTAATTGATGTGCTTGGCGCCGACAAGGTTGAAGGATTAAAACTTCGAAACACTGTTGATGGAACCGAATCAGAACGCACATTTACTGGTTTGTTTGTCGCTATCGGACATATTCCACGTAGTGAATTATTGATAGGACAAATCACGTTAGATAACGAGGGGTATGTGGTCTGTGAAGGCCGATCAACCCGAACAAATCTAAAAGGTGTCTTTGCGTGCGGAGATTTGGTTGACCATACCTATCGTCAGGCAATTACTGCGGCTGGTTCAGGCTGTGCTGCAGCACTTGATGCTGAAAAATTCTTAGCCCACTAGTAATCTTTAACTAATAGACAAATAAGGAGCAAACGATGGCAACAAGCAAGGTAACGACAGCATCATTTGATGCAGATGTTCTCAAGAGCAGCACCCCTGTTTTGGTTGATTTTTGGGCTGAATGGTGTGGTCCATGCCGTGCTGTTGGGCCAATTCTTGAGGAGATCTCAGATGAGCATGGCGCGAAGCTAAAGATCGTAAAACTCAATACAGATGAAGAGTCTGCAATTGCAATGAAGTATGGAATTACATCAATTCCATCTATGTATGTTTTTGTTAATGGCGAAGTTGTAAAGCAAATTGTTGGCGCTAAGCCAAAGCCAGCACTACTGAAGGAACTAGAAAGCTTCCTCGCATAAATTCATGTCAGATTTAACCGAGTCGGAGATCCGCTCATTTCAACAAGCCCGTGGCCTAGATGTCACGGGTTTTGTTGATGCGGTCACTGCGCGGGCATTAGAAGAAGCGCAGTGGAAGCTCGGAGATCGTTCATTGTATTTGCAAGAATCACCATTAATGCATGGCGATGATATTGCCGCTTTGCAATCTCGCTTAACTGAGATGGGTTTTGATTGTGGTCGTGTTGATGGAATTTATGGCCCGCGAACTGAAATAGCTGTTAAAGATTTTCAAAAATCTGTTGGCGCGACCGTTGATGGAAAATGTGGGCCGGCAACAATTATTGCGTTAATCCGTTTAACAAAGATTGTTTCTGGGGGAGTTCCTTCTACTTTGCGTCAAAATGCGATGCAACAAAGTCGTGGTCCTGCACTTGCTAATAAAGTAATTGTGTTAAACCCCGATGGTGATGACGCACTTGTTTACGATGTTGCCGTTCGTACCGAAGGTCGCTTACTAGCACTAGGTGCTTCTGTTTTCTTAACGCGCGGTGCAACTAATAATCCATCTGAACAGGAGCGGATTGCATTTAGTAATAAAAGTGGCGCTGATTTAATGATCTCTTTAAATGTTGATTCTTACGCCAATGAAAAAGCACATGGAGCAGCAACATATTTTTATGGCAGTGATGCTCATGGTGTCCATTCGATTGTCGGTGAACGATTTGCATCATTAGTACAGCGAGAAATTTGTGCTCGCACAGATTTAACAAATTGCCGTACCCATGCAAAAACATGGGATTTGCTGCGCATGACAATGGCGCCAACTGTTCGAATTGATGTGGGGTATGTAAGCAACCCTGGTGATTTGGCTCGCCTTTCTCGACCTGATTTTCGTGATGTGGTTGCTGAAGCGTTGGTTATTGCGATTCAACGTCTTTATTTAGCCGCCGAAGATGATGCAAAAACTGGAACTTTGCGTATTTCTGATCTTCGTAAAGCGGGCATCCGCCGCTAAATAACACTCAAGCATTCCCTTGGGTATGACAGACTTAGGCCATGACGGACATAACGCAACGCTTCTCAACGGGTGCGCCTCAAAATCTTGAAGAAAGATTTGCATCCAGAGCCGCGCACATGAAGCCAAGTGAGATTCGTTCTCTCTTTGCTGTTGCTTCCCGTCCAGAAATTGTTTCACTTGCGGGTGGAATGCCAAATCTTTCCGCCCTTCCTATGGGAATGATGGCTGATGTCGTTAACAATCTAGTTCGCAACAACGGACAAGAAGCGTTGCAGTATGGAAACGGTCAAGGACATCCAAAACTTCGCGAACAGATTTGTGAAGTTATGGCACTTGAAGGTATCCGCGGTAATCCTGATGATGTTTTAATTACAACTGGATCACAACAAGCTTTAGACCTTATTTCACGCATCTTTTTAGACCCTAAAGATGTTGTTCTTGCAGAAGCGCCTTCTTATGTTGGTGCGCTCGGAACTTTTCATCAATATGAAGCAGATGTAGTTCACGTAGAAACCGATGACAATGGATTGGTGCCGTCAGCACTTGCTGAAGCAATTAAGAGTGTGCGTGCCGCGGGTCGTAAAATTAAATTTTTATACACAATTCCTAATTACCAAAACCCAAGTGGTGTTTTATTGCCGGCTTCTCGTCGAACAGAAATCTTGTCTATTTGCCGTGAAGCAGGGATTTTTGTTGTTGAAGACAATCCATACGGTCTGTTGGGGTTTGATAAGCCATCACCTAATGCGATGCGTGCTGAAGATTCAGAAAATGTCATCTACTTGGGCTCGTTTTCAAAGACAATCGCACCTGGATTGCGTGTGGGTTGGGCGCTTGTGCCACCTTCATTGAAGGAAAAATTGGTTATCGCCAGCGAATCCTCAATTTTGTGCCCTTCTAACTTCACACAGTTAACTATTTCTAGTTACTTAGCCGATCAGCCATGGCGCGATCAGATCGCATCATTTTGCGAGCTGTACAAGGCTCGTCGCGATGCGATGTTGGAATCATTGGATGAGCATTTTCCAGCAACTGCGCAATGGACAAAGCCCGGTGGTGGTTTTTATGTCTGGGTTACTTTGCCACCTGAAATTGATACAACAGCAATGATGCCTAAAGCTATTGTTGCAAAGGTTGCCTATGTTCCAGGCACCGCGTTTTATGCAGATGGTTTTGGTTCATGGTCTTTGCGTTTGTCCTATTGCTACCCAACACCTGAACGTATTCGCGAAGGTGTTAAAGCACTTGGTGGCGTCATTAAGCAGGAAATGGCAAGTCGTAAAGGTTTTGAACTAAAGGGTTAATTTTCTAACGCCTTTGTAATCCGTTTTAAATCTTCTGCTCCAGCAAATTCGATAACAATAGTTCCTTTTTTCGCGCTGCCCTGAATCGAGACTCGAGTATCTAACGCATCGCCAATACGTTCTGCGATTTCCTGTAATTCCGGGCTGGCAGATTTAGTCTGCTTAGGTTTTTTGGTGGACTGTCCTTTTGGTGCACCTGAGGAAATAATTTCTTCTGTTGCGCGGACTGATAGACCTTCAGTAACGATTCGTGTGGCAAGTTTTTCGATTGCACTAGCATCACTTAAACCCAACAACGCACGAGCGTGACCTGCAGATAAAACACCTGATGCCAATTTTTGTTGAACAGATGTTGGCAAGTTCATTAAACGGATTGTGTTTGAAATCAGTGGACGGGATCGTCCGAGTTTTTGGGCAAGCTCGTCATGTGTGCAATTAAAATCTGTTAGCAGTTGCGAATATGCGGCTGCTTCTTCAAGAGCGTTCAGTTGGCTGCGATGGATGTTTTCGATTAGTGCTTCACGCAGAAGTTCGTTATCTGGTGTTTGACGAATAATGACTGGGATGGTCTTTAAACCGGCGGCTTTTGCTGCACGGAAACGACGCTCTCCCATAATTAATTCATATTTACCCGGAGTTGTTTGACGCACAACAGGTGGTTGCAGAATGCCAATTTCTTTAATTGATGCAATTAATTCATCAAGTGCGACAGGATCAAAGTGTGTACGTGGTTGACGTGGGTTAGGTGAAATTGCACTGATGGCAACTTCGTTTTGCTGTCCCACCTCTTTGTCACCAACAGTTAATGATGTTGGGATTAATGCATCAAGGTTTGTTCCAAGTCCACCACGACGTGCCATTAAGCAATCTCACCTTCACGTTTGTAATTTATTGAAACAACATTTGAATCAAAAGGTTTTCCGCGCTCTGCTAATTCGCGTGCAACAGCCATGTATGCAACGGCCCCTGGTGAAACAGGATCGTATGTCATCACCGTTTGTTTAAATCCTGGTGCTTCTGAAACACGCACGGTGCGTGGGATTGGAATATCGATTAGTTCATTTGGGTAATGCTTTCTAATTTCATTAGCAACATCGTTAGCAAGATT
>CAIXVA010000110.1 GCA_903922745.1 uncultured Actinomycetes bacterium | reverse complement strand
TGAAATCTCGCTCTCATGATCGTCATATTCATCACGAATATCACCAACTAGCACTTCCACTAGATCCTCAAGGGTCACGATTCCGTCAGTGCCACCGTACTCATCCAAAACAATTGCTAGGTGCTGACCTTGCATACGCATTTCTGTCAGAGCAGGCAAAATTCCTTTAGTACCTGGCAAATACATAATGTTTCGTGCTAGTTCTACGATCTTGGTGCCCTTGCTTGCAAGTGATGTATCAAGCAAATCGCGGACGTGAATAAACCCAACTACTTCATCAGATGATCCGCGGACAACTGGGTATCGTGAGTGTGCTTTATCAACAGCTAATTCAATTGCTTTGCCAACTGTTAGCGAAGAATCCATGAAATCAACTTCTGTGCGAGGCACCATAACTTCGTGCACCTGTCGTTCTGATGCATTAAAGACTTCTTCAACAATGTCCCGTTCTTCTGCGGTCAGAGCAGCATGGCCCGCAACTAGATCTAACAACTCTTCTTCAGACATTTGGCTACGTTGTTCCTTGGGATCAACTCCAAATGCGCGCACTACAAAATCAGTTGACTTTGAAAGCAACCAAATAATTGGGCGAAACACCTTTGCAACCACATCGATGATTCCTGCAGATGCCATAGAAATTTCTTCAGTGCGAAACAGGGCTAATCGTTTTGGAACAAGTTCTCCAAAAACTAATGAGAAGTAAGCAATCACCAAGGTAACGCCAACGATCGAAAGAGTGTTGCTCCAGCCGGAAGAAACTCCACGGCCTTCAAGCCAAGGAATGACATAGCCACCAAGTTTTTCAGCGCCAAGAGCTGCAGATAAAAATCCGCAGACAGTTACGCCAACCTGAGCAGCGGCTAAGAAGCGATTGGGGTTTTCAGCAAGTTTGGCAACGCGAGCGCCCCGTTTTCCACGGCTGGCCAATTGGCGAACTTGGCTTTCGCGAAGGGAGATTAGTGCGATTTCGGCAGCTACAAAAAGGGCGGCCAGCAAAATCAGGCCTGCCACCGTTGCTAAATCGGTTAAAAGTGAACCTAACGAGTGAGATTCCATTATGTGAGAAGTATACGATCTCCCGCCCAACTCTAGAAATGGGTCATGGCGCGTAGCCAGATCTTCCTTTACCCGCCTTTTATGCGTAATCTTGCGCCGTTGGCCAACCGGCCATCACCTTCATCCTCGGACCGTCGGGCACGTACCTGCCCGGAGAAGGAGAGCAATCTCATGGCATCAGTAGTTTTTGATGGCGCATCACGTATCTACCCAGGAACAACAGCACCTGCTGTCGACAAGTTAAGTCTCACCGTTAATGACGGAGAGTTTTTAGTACTTGTTGGACCATCAGGTTGCGGTAAGTCAACATCACTTCGTATGTTGGCAGGACTTGAAGAAATTGATGGCGGACGTATTTTAATTGGCGATCGCGACGTAACAAATGTTGCACCAAAAGATCGCGACATCGCGATGGTGTTCCAGTCATATGCACTGTATCCACACATGACAGTTGCAGAGAACATGGGATTTGCACTCAAGATCGCAGGAACTCCAAAGGAAGAGCGCGATCGTCGTGTTCTAGAAGCAGCAAAGTTACTTGACCTTGAGCCATACCTAGAGCGCAAGCCAAAAGCTCTTTCGGGTGGTCAGCGTCAGCGCGTTGCAATGGG
>CAIXVA010000109.1 GCA_903922745.1 uncultured Actinomycetes bacterium | reverse complement strand
CTCAGGATGGGCCACCGAGGATCCGCGGTGTGCGTAGATCTTCATCTTTGAAGGTTACACCGTTAGGCTTACATCATGAGCGCGCACTTCTTTGAAACCTCTGCGCGTTCGTCTATTGGTTTAGTTCGCCAAGGAAATGAAGACTCTGCTTTTTCTTCCGCCCGGTTAATCGCAGTTGCCGACGGGATGGGCGGCCATGCCGCGGGCGAGGTTGCATCCCGCATCGCAGTGCAGGTATTACAAAAATTAGCACCGACGCTTACTGCCGAGGATATAGATGAAGATTCTGTAGAAGATTTATTAATGCACTCACTACATAGCATTGATGCAGAAATTGCTGCAGTTGCTGATGAAGAAATCGAAAAGCGCGGTATGGGCACAACTTTGACCGCCCTACTAATTCGTGACAATCGCATTGCTCTGCTACATGTTGGTGATTCACGCTGTTATCGCTTACGCGGAAACACGTTGGAGCAACTCAGTAATGATCACACCGTTATTCAAGAATTACTTGATCAAGGTGCAATCTCGCAAGCAGAAGCTGCTGAGCATCCACAACGTTCGATGTTGACCCAGGCGTTACGTGGAGATGGCGATGTGACCCCAGTACTGCAAATGTATGAGGTTAAAAAAGGTGATCGTTACTTGCTGTGTTCTGATGGTTTGTCTGGTGTTTTAACGGATAAAGAGATCAAGGTTGGTTTAAAGAAATCTGATAAAGATGAGGCTGTTAAGTTTTTAAACGATGCAACATATATAAATGGCGCACCTGATAATGTCACCATTCTGATCGCTGATATTTCAGATACATCAACGACGCCTTCACTCTTGTTAGGAGCAGCTCATGATTAATGTGTTGCTTGGTGGACGTTACAAACTTGGCGAAATGATCGGTACTGGCGGAATGGCAGATGTGTATGTTGCCGAAGACACTCGCCTTGCACGACAAGTTGCCGTAAAAGTATTACGTAGTGACTTAGCGCGCGATCCATCTTTTGTTGCGCGCTTTAGAAAAGAAGCACTTGCTGCTGCAGGACTTAATCACCCAGGAATTGTTGCTGTGTATGACTCAGGTGAAGAACCAGCGCCCTACATTGTTATGGAGTTAATTTCTGGACATACTCTTCGTGAATTGATTCATAAAGGTGAACGTGTTCCATTAAAGCGCGCACTTGAAATTGGTGAGGGCATCTTGGCCGCACTTGAGTATTCACATCAAGCGGGAATTGTTCACCGAGATATTAAACCTGCAAACATCATGATTACAGATCATGGTGATGTAAAGGTGATGGATTTTGGAATCGCACGCGCACTTGCTGATTTAGGTGCAACATTAACCAGCACCTGGAATATTGTTGGGACTGCTCAATATCTTTCTCCTGAACAAGCATTGGGTGAAGTGGCAGATCTTCGAAGTGATATTTATTCAACTGGCTGTTTGTTATATGAAGTATTGACGGGCAAGCCACCATTTAGCGGTGAAACACCGGTATCGATTGCATACCAACACGTTTCGGGAGTATTGGTTGCTCCAAGTTCGATAGTTCCCGAACTTCCTGCAGGTATCGACACCTTGTTAACTGTTGCGTTGGCTAAAAATCCTGATGATCGATATCAATCAGCTGGATTAATGCTGGATGATGTATACAAAATTGCCAGTGGTGAAGTAGTGACAACAAAGATTGCTAAAGCTCCAATATCTCGTCGCAAGGTATTAATTGGTGCAATTGGCGGTATCGCCGCTCTTGGTTTACTTGCTGCGGGCTTATTTATGGCAAAACCAAGCACGGATACCTCTGGGTTGCCGCAATTACCTAATGTTGTTGGTCTAACACAAGCAGAAGCTGAGGCTTTGCTAGGTGATTATGTTGTCACTATTACTCGCGCACATGATGGTCGAATTCCAAAAGATCGAGTTGCTAACCAAATTCCACTTGCAACTGTTCGTGTTCAAAAAGGCTCTGGTGTTGTGTTAACAATTTCAGATGGGCCTGGAGATTCCATTGTTCCTATTGATTTAGTGGGAATGTCATTAATTGATGCACGCACTGCGCTATCTGCTGTTGGACTGCTTGTAACTGCAACTGAAGCTGTCCCATCTGATGAAGCGCAGGGAACTGTTTTGAAGGTGACTCCAGAACCTGGTTCAACAATTACTGCAGGTACTGGTGTTGTATTACAAATTGCAAGCGGTCAGGTATTAGTTCCATCATTAATTGGTACTGAGGCATTGCAAGCTAAAACTATTTTGGTTCAGGCAGGCTTCTTGGTCAATGAAGTTTTTGGTTACGATGCTAATCAGCCAATTGGTGTTGTCATTCGCCAAGCACCCGATGCTGGCACAACACAAACTATTGGTAAATCAGTAACAATCACAATTAATAAAGCGCCGTAAATTACTTACTGCTGCCCACAACCGGAGATAAACCTACTGCGCGTTCGCGAGCGCCTTTATCTCCACACATCACTAACCAGTTAGCAAGCATGTGATGTCCGTGCTCTGTTAAAACAGATTCTGGATGAAACTGCACTCCCTGAATTGGAAGTGTTGTGTGTTGCATTGACATTACTAACCCGGATTCAGTTGAACCTGTGATGTGTAATGTGTTTGGTACAGAATCTTTTTCAACACATAGTGAGTGATAACGAGTTGCTGTAAATGGTGATGGAAGATCTGAAAGAACACCTTCTTGTTTGTGATACACAAGTGAAGTTTTTCCATGAAGTAGTTCTGGTGCGCGTGAAACTGTTGCACCAAAGGCAACACCAATTGCTTGATGGCCTAGGCACACACCAAATAATGGAATTGAATGTTCGGCGCAGTACTTAATCATCTCTACAGATACGCCAGCTTTTTCAGGTGTGCCGGGTCCTGGTGAAATTAAGACTCCGTCGTACTTGGCTGCTTCGCTTGCTTCAACAGCATCATTTCGAACAACGGTGCACTCGGCCCCTAATTGCTGCAGGTACTGCACCAAATTAAAGACAAAGGAGTCATAGTTATCGATGACGAGGATCTTGGCGGCCATAGGAGCATTCTGTCTCATGGTGTATCTTTCGCGTATGCCTAAATCAAAGCTACGCAAGAAGGTCGCTGAGCAGCGCGCTCACAATCAAGAGGTTGTTGTTGAAACCCCTCACGCACCAGTGGAGAGCCCAAGTTGGCTTGCTCCAACAATGGTTGCAGCCTTCTTAATCGGTTTGTTCTGGATTGTGGTCTTCTATGTAACTCAGACCGCCTACCCAGTCCCTGGAATTGGTGCCTGGAACATGGTTATCGGCTTTGGTTTTATCGGTGTTGGCTTTTCACTCGCTACCCGATGGCGCTGATTTTTTTCTTCTTTGCCCTCTAATTACAACCGTGTAATTCGATCCACAGTGTGGGTAAAACCTGTGGATAACTTATCGGCGCTGCATTACAAGTTGAGCTGCCACTACCCCGCCAATTAATCCGCCTAGGTGTGCGCGCCAATCAACTCCGCCCATTGCAAAACCAATGAAGAAGTTGATTCCGATTATGACAACAATGGATCGAATATCTGCGCCTATCTTTTTACCGACAATGACCATCGCGCCGAATAATCCGAAGATCGCACCTGATGCACCAACAGATGCTCCGTACAGTGATGCGAAGTAAGTAGAAGTTAGCGAACCAGTTAATAGCGAAGTAAAAAACACAATTAGAAATTTATTTTTGCCGAAGGCCGCCTCTAGTGGATTTCCTAGAACCATTAGTGCGTACATATTAAAACCAAGATGTAGCAACCCTGCATGGGTTAATGCAACAGTAAATAATCTGTACCACTGGTTTGTAATTTTTAAGTATTCAAAGCTTGGAAGCATTAAATCTTGTTGCAGTGATGGCACAACCATTTGCACAAGGTAAGCCGCGCAGATTACTGCGATTAAAGAGTAAGTAGCAGAACGCTTAAGCAACTGTAACGCTGTTGATAGTGATGTCAGTTGCTGGCTTGTCCTGTGCGCCAGTCTTTGCAGTTGCAATTGCATCAACTACTGCCTGGCTTGCAGAATCCTTTACTTCACCAAAGATGCTGTGCTTACGGTTTAACCATGTTGTTGGTGCAACAGTAATAAAGAACTGTGAACCATTTGTTCCTGGTCCTGAGTTTGCCATTGCAAGAATGTATGGACGATCAAAAGTTAACTCTCCGTGGAACTCATCTGCGAAACGGTATCCCGGTCCACCGGTTCCGCGACCTAGTGGATCTCCACCTTGAATCATGAAACCATCAATGACACGGTGAAAAATTGTTCCGTCATACAACTTTGCAGTTGTCTTATCGCCAGTGCGTGGATCAGTCCATTCCTTTGCACCAGTTGCTAGCTCAACAAAGTTTGCAACTGTCTTTGGTGCATGGTTTGGGAAAAGTTCAATAACAATGTCACCTAGTGATGTGTGAAGAGTTGCTGTTGATGACATGATTTTCTCTTTTCTTGTTGTTGAGGTACGTGCGGTGAAAACAAACTGTGTGGAGACCAGGGGAATCGAACCCCTAACCCCCGCCTTGCAAAGGCGGTGCTCTACCAATTGAGCTAGGTCCCCGTATTAGAACGGGTGGGCCCAGGTGGACTTGAACCACCGACCTCTTCCTTATCAGGGAAGCGCTCT
>CAIXVA010000108.1 GCA_903922745.1 uncultured Actinomycetes bacterium | reverse complement strand
CTGCAGAACTAAGTGCTCTGGCTGGCGCTGATGCGGCACGCGCAGTTACTCGCGAAGTAATTAGCATCGAGATTGATATTACAAAAGCACCTGCATCTGCGGCAGATGGGTACCTGCGTTTACATTTGTTATCACACCGTCTTGTAAAGCCACATGGAGTCGCACTTGATGGAATCTTTGGTTTACTCAGCAACGTTGTATGGACATCAGTTGGCCCATGCGCTGTTGACGGTTTTGAAATTACGCGTGCTCGTTTAAAAGCTGCTCATGGTCATGTCAGTGTTTATGGCGTTGATAAGTTTCCGCGAATGGTTGATTACGTAGTTCCTAGTGGAGTTCGAATTGCAGACGCTGATCGTGTTCGCTTAGGTGCACACCTTGCATCCGGAACAACTGTCATGCATGAAGGCTTTGTTAACTTCAATGCCGGAACTTTGGGAACTTCGATGGTTGAAGGTCGCATTTCTGCAGGTGTTGTAGTTGGAGATGGCACTGATGTTGGCGGTGGCGCATCGATTATGGGAACACTCAGCGGTGGCGGCAAAGAAGTTATTTCAATTGGTGAAAAGTGTCTGCTCGGCGCAAACTCAGGTCTTGGAATATCACTTGGCGATAATTGCGTAATTGAAGCTGGTACCTACATAACTTCAGCTGCGAAGGTGAGACTTCCTGATGGTGAAATTGTTAAAGCTGGAACGCTTTCTGGCGCAAGTAATCTTTTGTTCCGACGTAATTCTCTAGATGGTTGCTTAGAGGTTGTATTACGGACTGGAACTTGGGGTGGGCTCAACAGTATTTTGCACGCCAACTAAATCAAAGTATGCGGATGGGATTTTAGTTCGGCTTCTAAAAGTTTCCCCGCGTAAACTCTTTTGAATTCCTGCGCTAGATGTTGCTTTTATTGTTGCAACAGTCCCACTATCATTTTTTGAAACAATTTCTAAAGTAACCACATCCGGTAAGACAAACGCTGTCGCAACAATGGCCTGGGAAATTGTCCGGTCCCATTGATAAAAACGTGGATTGAGGACTGGATCTAGGCTGGAAATGTCCGCAACTGACTGCGTGTAACTCTTTTCCGTTCCCCACGCATTGATCGAAGTTTCAGTTTGTCCTCCACTTGAACTGGTGAAGTATGCGGTAATTGGCTTACCTGCCTGTGTCAGAGTTAAACCTGCGGTATTCGTAACAGCTGCTTTCCAGAATTGCCCCCATCCTTTTTCTGTTTCTTTTGCATATCCCACAAAGGATTGATCAGAAATCTCACCGTAAAGATCGCAATCACACGCTGCTCGATAAATTCCAGCTTTACTCAGTGCATACGTCCTAGAAGCAATTGCTTGTGCTTGAAGTGCTGCCTCTGGCCATGATGAAGGAACTTCGCTAACACCCCACAGGTACTCATCGGAAAGACGAATGCTATTTGTGACTTCTAATCGATACCCGAGTGTTGCTGCTTTAACAGCTTTAAACTGCATCTGCCCGTAACGATACTTTGTAGTTGTACTTGTGTGAGTTAATGAAACTACTCCATCAACGCCGGGTAAATAACGAGTACCGCTCCAGCGAATTGTGAAAATTCGATTGCGAGGAATACTCACAGTTTTCTTTCCTGTGACAATGCTAGGCACAACTGTTGACCCAAGTATCGTGAAATTCAAAGAACTTTTGACAGGAACAACCGCCAAGGGAATAGCGTCTTGTGAATCACCAATATCACCACTAAAAATCTGCATTGTTGCATCCTGTGTTGCAGTTGCTATTTTTGCTGTAGTTAATAAGTGCCCAACATTTACACGCAATATCTTTGTGTCATCCAATGGTTCAATGGCAATATCTTTGTAGTAATAATTAAGAATTGCGGTCGCGGTCTCGCCAGCCAATGCCTTTGCTCGTGCACCGATCTGACTCATTCCGACACCATGCCCATAACCAGCACCGTGTACCTGAAACACGGCAGGAGTATCTACAGCTGAAGATTGTGCTGGAGCAATGACTGCAATACACAGTGCCAGAACTACAGGTTTAAACATCCTCATCAATTGCTGCGCTCTTTCCAAGGTGTAAGAACTCTTGATAAGCATCTATCACGACATCGGGCTCTCCCCGTTGAATAAGTTTGCCTTTATGCAACCACGCAACATCATTACAAGTTTCACGCAACGTTTGCATAGCGTGGCTCACTAAAATCAAAGCACGATCATCGCTACGGAGTTCTTTTACGCGGTTAAGGCTCTTTTCTTTAAACTTGGCATCACCTGTACTAAGGGCTTCATCAATAATTAAAATATCTGGACGAACAACTGCGGCAACTGAAAATGCTAATCGAGCGTACATACCTGACGAATATGTGCGCATTGGCGCATCGATTGCATCACCAAGTTCTGAAAATTCAGCGATCTCATCAAAGTTCGCAGCAATTTCTTCGCGGGACATTCCTGCAGCTAATCCACCAAGAAATACATTGTCACGGCCTGACATTGAGGGATTAAAACCAACACCTAGAGCTAACAAAGTACTAACAGTTCCATATACCTCGATACGACCCTGCGATGGTGGCAAGATTCCTGCGACACAACGCATCAACGAAGATTTACCTGCACCGTTAGTTCCGATGACACCTAAAACTTGTCCGTAATGAACATCCAGATTTATGTCATCAAGTGCTCGAACAACTCGAGTCTGCTTCTTGCCTCGCCCTAATGATTTAACCCGAGCTTTAAGGGTTGGCTTTTTATCAATAGATGTTGTGTACGTCAGGCCTACTCCACGGATTGAAACCGCGAGTTCATTTGTCATATGCGAATTAGAGACGGACAGCGAACTCACGCTCCCTCGATAAGAAGAAATAAGTTCCTAAGAAGAAAATTCCTGTTGCCCACGCAAGACCTTGAAGAAGGCTAGACATATGGGGCGCTTCACCATGAACCATTGCTCGTGACCATGAATCCAAAATAGGAAACAAAGGATTAAATATTTCAAGTGCTCTCAAGTTTGGCTTGAGTGCGGTTGCTTCATAAAGAATCGGTGATAAATAAAGAAGTGTTCGTGTTAAGTAAGGTAGAAAACTTGCGATATCACGGAAGTAAACGTTTACACACGAAATTGTAATTGCAACAGCTAATGACAAAAATATTGCGATGAGTAGAACTGGGATAGCCCACAACATTTGCCATGTAAACGGGGTTCCAATCACCGCCTTAATGATGAAAAATACAATTAAAGTAGGAAAAAACTTAAAGACCGCAATTACTACCGCTGAAATTGGAAGCATGATTCGGGGAAATGCGGTGTTAAGAATTAAACGTTGACCTGCGGTAATTGATTTGACGCCACCAGTCAGGCTGTTTGCTACTAAGTAAAATAAAAATAGGCTTGCCGTTAAATGCGCATAACGTGCACTATCTGTTGCCCCACCGATAATTACGATTAAAATAAAATATACCGCCGACAGCAAAAGTGGGTTGAGAACTAGCCATAGTTGGCCGAATACCGAGTCAAAATGTTGCTCCCGAAGTTCTGACTTGGAGTACTCCTTGATAAATGTCCGACGCGACCATAAGGATTTCCAGTATCGACCTAATTTAGGCAGGCCAGCTCTAAACGGCTCATAAACCTGAAGTGGCGTGCTCACGGATGCAAGGTTACAGCAGGTGCAAGAGACTTAGGCGAAGTAAGAAATCCAAGCCCCCATGAAATGTGCATTGTAAGCAAGATTGTGGGTAAACACAGAATCTCACCCGCACTTTTTCCAATTACAACAGATGCAATGAGGATAAACACCGCATAAATAAGGGCTGGAGTAAATAGAACTGGTGAAATCAACCAACCTAAAAGCAGAGAAAGCGTTGTTGTGGAAACGGTAAATGGTGGTGCTAAATAACGATAATTAATTGTTCCCTGATGACGACGTGACACAACTCGTCGCCAACGACCATATTCAAAGTATTGTCGTGATAACGCTTTAACAGTGGACCGTGGTCGATAGGTAACAACTAATCGTGGGTCGAAATAAACTACGCCACCAGCTTGGCGTAATCTGAAGTTGAGTTCCCAATCTTGGGCGCGAGTAAATCGTTCATCAAAGCCACCAACCGCAAGTAACGCTTCTTTTCTAAATGCACCAAGATAAACGGTGTCTACTTCGGCAGCACCGCCACCAGTGTGAAAACGAGATGCGCCAACTCCTAGTGGACTGCGCATTGCACGGGCAACTGATCGCTCAAATAAAGATTGTCCTTCGGCAGCCATCACGCCACCAACATTTACCGCGCCAGTACTTTCCAAAATCTCTGAAACCAATTGACAATAATTATGTGGAATATTTGCATGGCCATCAACGCGGACAATGATGGAATAGCTTGATTTAGCAATAGCCAGATTTAATCCTGCAGCTGTCCGACCCGTTGGATTTTCAACAATTACAACTCGAGGATCATGAGCATGCAACTGTGCTGCTATTTCTGCAGTTTTATCTCCGGAGGGAGCGACAGCAAGAATAACTTCAATTTTCCCATCGTATTGTTGGGCAAGGATCGCATTCACAGCATCCTCTAAATACTTCTCCTCATTCAGGACAGGCAGAATTACCGAAATCTCACGTTTCGGTGAGCCATATAACTCATTCGCTGATGTCGACATAACCCGCACACGCTATCGCTCAAGTACTCTCTGACAGTGAAATCAACGCGGGCAATTCGGATTATTACCTCACTATCTGTGGGAACCGTCCTTATCTCCGCATTCTCTTGGTTAGGCCTAGGTCAGGTAAGTGGCGCCATCGATCGAATCGATGTATTCGGTACCTTGAAGTCCCGCCCTGATAAACCAAACAAAGCGCTGAACTATCTTCTCGTTGGAGCAGATACGCGTGAAGGATTGACAAAAGCGCAGCGAAAATTACTACGAGTTGGATCAACTGCGACCGCTGCGGGATCTCGTTCTGACACCATGCTGCTAGTTCATATTTCTAAGTCACGCGATAAAGCAACAATTATTTCGATCCCTCGAGATTCATTAGTAACAATTCCTGAACACATGTCATCGCTAGATAAAACTCGCACAGTGCCCGCGGCTCAAGGAAAAATTAATGCAGCTTTCGCCTGGGGTGGCGCACCACTTTTAATTCAAACAATTGAAAATGAATCTGGTGTTCGCATTGATCACTACATTGAAATCGGTTTTGCCGGTTTTGCCGGAATGGTGGACGCGCTTGGTGGAATTGAAGTGTGTACCAAAAGAGATATTAATGATCCTGGTAGCCACTTAGTCTTGGCTGCTGGCGTCCATACATTAGATGGCGTTGAGTCACTTAAATATGTTCGTACCCGCGACTTTGATGGCATGGGCGATCTTGGTCGTATGCAACGTCAACAACAGTTCATGGGCGCTGTACTTAGAAAAGTCACAAGCACCGGTGTTCTGCTCAATCCAATCAAACTTGTCAATTTCTTTAATGCAGCAATTGCAACTGTGAAAACAGATTCCGAACTCAACCAGAGCGATCTCTTAACCCTTGCAAAGCAGATGAAAAATCTTTCCCCAAGCAAAATGCGCACACTTACTATTCCACTGGGTAATGCCAATGCACGCGTCCCTGGCATAGGCTCTGTTGTTACATGGGATTCAGTGTTAGCTCCTGAACTTTTCAATCGTTTGCGCGAAGATTTGCCCCTCATTGATGAAGTAACACCATCTCCTTCAGCCTCATCTAGTACAAAAGCAACACCTACTGTGATCGATAAATTTAAGACTCGTACCGCTGATGAAAACCCTTGCGGGGCTCTGAAGTAAACTCCCCCACATGACTTTAACTCTCTCGGTTGTTGGCTGCGGTTATCTCGGAGCCACCCATGCGGCATGTATGTCCTCACTTGGTTTCACTGTTATTGGCGTCGATACAGATCCAGAAAAAGTAGCGCTACTGCAAAGTGGAAGGCTTCCTTTTTACGAACCAGGGTTAGACACACTGCTTGAGCAAGAGATGAAAACAGGTCGACTCTCTTTTACAACAGACTTTTCTGCAGTTAAAGATGCTGATGTTCACTTCGTATGTGTTGGAACTCCACAAAGTAAAGATGGGTTAGCCGCAGATCTCACCTACGTTAAATCTGCGGTCGCAGCAATTGCTCCACATTTAAAAGATGGATCACTTGTTGTCGGTAAATCCACTGTTCCGGTTGGAACAGCGCAAGCGCTGCGCGCAGAACTTTCAAAGATTGCTCCTCAAGCAGATCTCGCATGGAACCCAGAGTTCCTTCGCGAAGGTTTTGCAGTTGAAGATACTTTGACACCAAATCGTTTAGTCGTAGGTGTTGCCAATGATCGTGCCGAAGAGATTCTTAAAGAAGTGTACAAACCTGTAATCGCGTTGGGCACACCATGGATTCGCGCGGACCTGCCAACATCTGAACTCGTGAAGGTTGCGGCAAACTCATTCCTTGCTACAAAAATTTCATTTATCAATGCAATGGCTGAAGTGTGCGAAGCAGCTGGCGGAGATGTAACTGTGCTTGCAAAGGCAATTGGTTATGACCCTCGTATCGGCAGCCGCTTTTTACAAGCTGGTATTGGATTTGGTGGAGGCTGCCTTCCAAAGGATATTCGTGCATTCATGGCTCGTGCCGAAGAGTTAGGTGCTAAACAAGCACTTGAATTCTTGCGCGAAATTGATGCGATTAACATGCGAGCACGCCAACGTGTTATCGATGTAGTACGTAGCGAACTCTCTGAAGATCTCACTAAATACAAAATTGCGGTCTTAGGAGCAACATTTAAGCCAGACAGTGATGATGTGCGCGATTCCCCTGCCTTAGATATCGCTGTTCAATTACATGCTGCTGGAGCAAAGGTTGTTATCCATGATCCACAAGGTATCGAACCTGCTCGCAAGCGTTTTCCAAACCT
>CAIXVA010000107.1 GCA_903922745.1 uncultured Actinomycetes bacterium | reverse complement strand
TGATCCCAAGGAATTAATATTTTCATACAACGATATTGCGGCTTATTTTGATTTAGTAGATACAAAGTTTGAACATCCGATTTCATTTTTTGAAGCAGTTACAGCTTTAGCCTTTGCTGCATTTGCTGAACACCCAGTTGACGTTGGTGTTATCGAGGTTGGCATGGGCGGAGAATGGGATGCAACAAATGTTGTTGACGCAGATGTTTCAGTAATAATGCCAATTGGTTTTGATCATATGGAGTACCTAGGCAATACCTTGCACGAGATTGCCGCTACTAAGGCTGGAATTATCAAAGAGGGTGGCTTTGTTGTGCTTGCCCAGCAAGAGCCAGAGGCTGCCAAAGAGTTAATCCGAAAGGCCGCTGAAGTAGGCGCAGATGTTGTTCGAGAAGGCATTGAGTACGTAGTGGCATCACGGGCAGTTGCAGTTGGTGGCCAGTTGCTGACAATTCAGGGCATCCATGACACCTACGATGAAATCTTTTTGCCATTACATGGTCGCCATCAAGCAGCAAATGCCGCCTCCGCGCTGGTGGCCGTTGAAGCATTCTTTGGTGATCAACCATTAGATATTGATGCTGTTCGTGCTGGTTTTGCAGCTGTTACATCACCTGGACGCTGCGAAGTAGTCCATCGCGATCCCACAGTGATTTTAGATGCAGCACACAACCCACATGGTGCAAAAGCATTGGCTGACACCTTATTAAATGAGTTCAACTTTGATGAAATCATCGCAGTTGTGGGCGTATTTGGGGATAAAGATGCAACTGGAATTTTCCAGGAGTTAGAACAAATCGTTGACCATGTCATTGTTACCCAAAGCTCTTCATCACGTGCCATGCCATCTGGTGAGTTAGAAAAGATTGCATCAAAGATATTTGGTGCAGATCGAGTATTTGAAGTGTCAGATTTAGGTACTGCGTTAGATAGAGCGGTGGGGGATGCTAACCGTCCACTTAGTGAAGACACTGTTGGAATTATTGTCACCGGATCTGTTGTCACAGTTGGAGAAGCTCGCACATACTTGCGAAAGAAGTTTGCCCAATGAAAATTCTTGGAGCATCAGTTCTGATTGCTGAGAGCATGACTATGGGTTTTGCAATCCTTCTTGCTATGAAAGATGCATCAAATGCTGCGATTATTTATGGTTGCGTAGTTTCATTTCTGTTATTTGTCGCAGCAGGTCTAATTCGCCGCCCAGGTGGATTTGTAATCGGTTCACTGATGCAGATAGCGATGATTGGCTTCGGATTTGTTGAGCCATCCTTCTTCATTATTGGGGTGGTTTTGATTGCTCTGTGGGTGGCCGCCATCGTTGTGGGCCGTAAGGGTGAGGCCGCTCGCGCTGCCTTGCTGGCTGCAGAGCCTAAAAAACCCTAATAGACTAGGCGAGTGAGTACTGAGAAAACCCTAATCCTGGTCAAGCCAGATGGCGTTGCCCGCGGTTTAGTTGGCGAAGTCATTTCACGGATTGAAGCAAAGGGTTATGCGATTGATTCTTTGCGCATGCTTCAAGCAGATCGTGCATTACTAGAAAAGCACTACGCAGAGCATGTCGGCAAACCATTTTACGAACCATTAGTTGAGTTCATGATGTCTGGTCCAATTGTTGCAATCGTTGCTTCAGGAAATCGCGTTATCGAAGGCTTCCGTTCATTAGCTGGAGTAACAGATCCAACTGTTGCCGCACCCGGAACAATCCGTGGTGATCTAGCTCGTGATCAAGGCACAAAGGTTGTACAAAATATTGTTCATGGCTCTGATTCACCAGAATCAGCTGCACGTGAAATTCAAATTTTCTTCCCTAATAAATAATTCCCCGCACTAAAAAAAGCACAAGGAGTAAAAATGTCATCAGGAAGCAGAATGTCATTTATCGGCCGTGATATGGCCGTTGACTTAGGCACAGCGAACACACTTGTGTATGTGCGCGGACGTGGCATTGTTTTGAACGAGCCTTCAGTAGTT
>CAIXVA010000106.1 GCA_903922745.1 uncultured Actinomycetes bacterium | reverse complement strand
CTCTGGAATCAATGGATCCAGATCGCGACATCATGATCTACATCAACTCACCTGGTGGATCATTTACTGCACTGACTGCAATTTATGACACCATGCAGTTTGTGCGCCCAGATATCAGCACAATTTGCTTGGGCCAAGCAGCATCTGCAGCAGCGGTAATTCTTGCTGGTGGCGCTAAAGGCAAGCGTTATGCACTAGAGCATTCACGTATCTTGATTCACCAACCATCATCAGAAGGTGGCGGTCAGGCATCTGATATTGAAATTCAAGCTCGCGAAATCGATCGCATCACTCGCTTGCAGGAAGATCTGTTATCACGCCACGTGGTGAAGTCAGCGGAGGAAATTCGCAAGGACATAGAGCGCGACAAGATTCTGACAGCAACAGAAGCTGTTGAGTACGGAATCATTGATCAGGTTCTTGCCTCACGCAAAGCCAAGAAGTAATTATTCTAAGAGCGAACACTAATGGCGCTTAAAAAGAATGCAGGCAGGCAGAGCGAAAAGTACAGTTATCTCTTAGAAGACTCTGGCTTCCCCTGCCAGGGCTTATAGGGAGTGCCATGACAAGAATCGGTGAAACAAGCGATCTACTGAAGTGCTCCTTCTGCGGCAAAACTCAAAAGCAAGTCAAAAAGCTCATTGCCGGTCCTGGTGTTTATATCTGTGATGAATGTATTGAACTATGTAATGAAATCATCGTTGAAGAGCTCAGTGAAGCGGCTTCCCTTGGTTTGTCAGAGCTTCCAAAGCCACAGGCAATCTTTGAATTTCTAGATCAATATGTAATTGGACAAGATCGTGCAAAGAAGTCTTTATCTGTTGCCGTCTATAACCACTACAAGCGTGTGCAGATCGGTGAAGCAAAGGGTGAAGGCGGAATTGAATTAGCAAAGTCTAATATTTTGATGCTGGGGCCAACTGGTTGCGGTAAGACACTTATGGCACAAACTTTAGCTCGCATGCTTAACGTGCCATTTGCAATCGCAGATGCAACAGCACTGACTGAAGCAGGTTATGTTGGTGAAGATGTTGAAAACATTTTGCTGAAGCTTTTGCAAGCTGCAGATTACGATGTGAAGAAGGCCGAAACCGGCATCATCTACATCGATGAAATCGATAAGGTTGCCCGCAAATCTGAAAACCCTTCAATCACACGAGATGTGTCAGGTGAAGGTGTTCAGCAAGCGCTATTGAAGATCCTTGAAGGAACAGTTGCATCTGTGCCACCTCAAGGTGGTCGCAAGCACCCACACCAAGAATTTATTCAGATTGACACAACAAATGTCTTGTTCATTGTTGGTGGAGCGTTTTCCGGTCTTGAAAAGATTATTGAAAGCCGTATCGGAAAATCTGGTGTTGGCTTTAATGCAACTTTGCAGGATGCAACAGATAAGAACCGCAAGGACATCTTTGCTGATGTAATGCCAGAGGATCTTTTGAAGTTTGGAATGATTCCAGAGTTCATTGGCCGCCTGCCAGTACTCACAAGTGTTGAAAATCTTGATAAGCCAGCGCTGATGCAGATTCTTACAGTGCCAAAGAATGCTCTTGTGAAGCAGTATCAGCGTCTGTTTGACCTTGATCATGTCGAGTTAGATTTTGACGAAGAAGCCTTACTTGCAATTGCAGATCTTGCACAAGAGCGTGGCACAGGTGCCCGTGGACTTCGCGCGATCATGGAATCTGTACTTCTTACTGTGATGTATGACGTGCCAAGCCGCACAGATGTTGAAAAGGTGATCATCACCAAGGAATGCATCACATCTGGTGGCGCGCCAACATTGGTACATCACACAGGTCCAAAGCGCTCACGAGCACCAAAAGGTGCAGAGGAGAAGAGCGCATAATCTAGACTGCGCACTATGTCTTCAAGCCGTGAATTAGCCTCATCCTTCTCGCCAAACGAGATTGAATCCCCGCTGTATCAAAAGTGGGTTAAGGCCGGATATTTCACAGCAGATGCAACTTCTAGCAAACCACCATTTTCAATTGTTTTGCCACCACCTAATGTCACCGGCGTTTTACACATTGGCCACGCACTAGATCAAACTTTGCAGGATTGCCTAACGCGCATGAAGCGCATGCAAGGCTTTGAAGTTTTGTGGTTACCTGGAATGGACCATGCAGGTATTGCAACTCAAAACGTAGTTGAAAAACAACTAGCTACAGATGGTAAGTCACGCCATGATCTTGGTCGCGAAGAGTTTGTTAAAAAGGTGTGGGAATGGAAAGAGGAATCAGGCGGTGCCATTCTTGAACAGATGAAGCGTTTGGGATCATCAGTTGATTGGTCTCGTGAGCGTTTTACTATGGATGAAGGAATGTCCAAGGCTGTTGTTGCAATCTTTAAGCGTATGTATGACGCAGGACTGATCTATCGAGCTGAAAGAATTATCAACTGGTGTCCACGATGCTTAACAGCGTTGTCAGATATTGAAGTTGAGCACCAAGATGATGCAGGTG
>CAIXVA010000105.1 GCA_903922745.1 uncultured Actinomycetes bacterium | reverse complement strand
CGTGATATGTAGAAGAAAAAATAATTGGAGGATTCAGTGAAGCATCAGGGGCTGCATCAGGACGACCGGAAGTAATTGCAGAGGTTTCAGGGTGAAGACTCATGGCATAAGTCTAATTGTTTCTAGAGTTTATTTGTTTGCGAGAACAGCCATGGCCGCATTATGACCAGGAATCCCGCTTACTCCCCCGCCACGTATTGCCCCTGCGCCACATATAAAGATGCGCGGGTCATCAGTTTCAACACCCCACGAAGGAGCTGATCCATCTTCACGAAATGGCATAGAGAGATCTTTGTGGAAGATATTGCCGCGAGGAAGTGCGATCGCATCCTCTAAATCCAACGGAGTCTTTACTTCAATCGCAGCGATCACATCTTGGATAGGTTCTGCTAAATACTCGTTAACCGATGCTAAAGCCGACACAAGTGCTGCCTCACGAGCAGCATCATTGTCTGAGTCAAATAATGATGCTGGAGTGTGTAGTCCAAACAGAGTCAAGGTTTGATAACCAGCTGCTTGTAAATCTGGGCCCAAAATCGTTGGGTCCGACAACGTGTGGCAATACATCTCTATAGGCATCTTGGTCGGCATAACACCTGATTTGGCTTCGTTATATGTTTGCTCTAGCTGTGAAAAACTCTCATTGGCGTGAAACGTTCCGGCGAAAGCAAGTCGTGGATCAATTCCAGATTTCAACTGTGGCAAACGCTTGAGCAGAATATTGATTTTCATCTGAGAGCCATCAAGTGATTGCGGTTGGGGTTTTCCACGAAGTTTTGCTAACACGGCAGGTGCGGCATTAGATAGCAAATAATCAGATTGATACACATCGCCTGATTCAGTTCTTACGGCAACGCCTGATTGATCGCTAACGATTGAAGTTACTGTTGCATCAACTTTGATTTCTACGCCCAAATCAGTTGAAACCCGAATCAGTTCTTTGACAAGGGCGCCCATTCCCCCAACTGGAACTTTCCACTCACCTGTTCCGTTGCCCATCAAGTGGTAGAGAAAACAAATATTTGCCTGCAGATCATAGGCAGATGCGAAAGTTCCAATTAATGCATCTGTTAAAACAACACCCTTGACTAGATCATTCTTAAATCGCTTATCTATTTCTACGCCAATCGGCTTTTCAACTAAGTAATCCCAGGTGTGTGGCAGATCTATTTGGGCCTTTAATTCACTTCGGGTCTTTAATGGCTGCACAAGCGTTGGTGCAATCCTTTGGGCAAACTCTGCTACTTCCCCATAGAACTCCTGCCAGGCTTTAGCCTCTGTCCCTATTGGATCTAATTCGTTAAATGATGCTGCTGTTTTCTCATCCCATTGCCGAGAGACATAGAGACCTTTATCTGCATATGGGGTGTAGCTTGAAACTTCTCGAGAGATGCACTCAAAGGAGAGACCCAGGTCTTCCACTATTTTGTCTGGCAACAGCGAAACTAAGTATGAATACCTCGATAGATGCGCATCGAAGCCTGCAAATGCTTGAACGCTTTGGGTTGCCCCACCTATTTCAGTGTTGGCTTCAAGAACTACAACTGATTTCCCTGCCTTTGCCAAATAGGTTGCAGCAACTAAACCATTATGCCCACCACCGATAATGGTGACATCATATTTCTTGGCCTTCACTTAAACTGCCCGCGCAATCCGATCAATTGCTTCAGTGATAATTTCTGGACTTGTTGCGAAGTTTAAGCGCACATATTGATCACACTGTTTGCCAAAAGTATGTCCTGAATTAAAGGCAACTCGAGCTTTTTCAACCAAAGCCACGGATGGATCCGTCCCTAAATTGAGAGATGCAACATCTATCCATGCCAAATAACTGTTTTGTGGGATGTGATATCGAACCGTTGGAAGTTTTTCGGCCAAGAGTTTTTTGATCAAGTGACGATTGTGATCAAGCTGGGCAATTACGGTATCTAGCCAAACACCACTATCGGCAAAAGCGACAGCTGTTGCAAATCCACCAAGTAATGATGCTCGGTAATGCATTGCTGGCGCCAAATTTGCCAACTTAGAATTCATGTGTTCGTTTTGAGAAATGAGAATTGCGCACTTTAACCCTGCAATGTTCCAGCCTTTAGATGCAGCTGTGACACAGATTGATACGGATTCAGCATCAGCGCCTAAGCTAAGCATTGGCACAAAAGTCTCACCAGGGAAGGTAAGCGGTGCATGGATCTCATCGCTGATCACCAATACGTTGTGCTTTTTTGCTAGAGCAACGATCTTGAGTAAATCTTGCTTGGTATAGATAAATCCAAGTGGATTATGTGGACTACACAGTAAGTGAACCTTTATTCCTGAAGCATATGCTTTTTCAATTGAGTCCCAGTTGATAACCCAAGGATTTGTTGCTTCATCTCCTGTGCGTTCAAATGGAGCATCAACAAGAGTCAGTTTTGTTTCATTAATCCAGGTATAGAAGTTGTGATAGACCGGTGAACTAATAAGTATTGAGTCTCCGGGTTGTGTGAACACACGCAAAATTTCTACAACGGCCACACCCACATCAGTTGCCACACGAACTTGTTTCTCGTCAACGTTCCAGTTCCAGCGCTCTTTTGCAAATTTCTTGAAACCTAATCCAAGTTCTGGAATCGGGCCAAGATAACCAAGGTCTGAATGTGCAACCATCTCGGCAAGGATTGCCTTAATCGGTTCTGCTACCGGAAAATCCATTTCAGCAACTGGCAACGGCAATACATCCTGTGGAAATCCACGCCACTTTTCACTTCGGTGAGTGTGAAGCTCTGCAAGATTATGCGCCGAAAACTGATGATCGCTCATGCCGGCAAGGTTACCTCAGAGTGCTTGTTCTTCGGGAGTCAATCGACGGGTTGAATTACGCACAACAAGTGTTGTTGGCAGGACCAATGACGGTGGCTCGATAGCAGGCTTGCGTAGCCTTTCCATAATTGACCACGCTGCCATTTCGCCCATAAGCGTGACGGGTTGTTCAACAGTTGTTAGTTCAGAAAATTCAGCCATCTCATGTCCGTCAAAACCAATAATTGAAATGTCATCTGGTGCTTTTAATCCATGACGGCGCAAAGCTTGCATGGCACCCATTGCCATTTCATCTGATTCGCAAAAGATTGCAGTTGGTCTGTTGGGACGAGCTAATAAATCATCCATCGCACGTGATGCGGTGTGCATAGTGAAGTCGCCATGTACTTCACGTGAAGGTAGCCATTCCAAACCGCTTTCGGCTAATGCTTGCATAAAGCCTTTGCGGCGATCCTGCGGAACACTGAAATTGAACGGGTCATCAGGACGGCCTGACATTAAACCAATCTTTTTGTGCCCCTGATTTACAAGGTGCTGGGTTGCTGTTCTGGCCGCTGCAACATCGTCGATTTTAATAGACGCACACTTTGCATGCTCCATCCCGACAAGGGCAATTGGAACACCAAGGCTTAGAATCGAATCAAACTCTTCTTCAGTTGGTGGCAAAGAAATAACAATTAACGCGTCGACCCGCCCCTTTAACAAT
>CAIXVA010000104.1 GCA_903922745.1 uncultured Actinomycetes bacterium | reverse complement strand
GGTTTCTTCCATTGTTATTGGGTCGATTCGCCAATTACAGCGCAATAAAATCTCCCGAAAATGTGTGGCCATTAATTGATGTCCATACTTGCTTGGATGCATCCGATCCACATGCCAAACTTTTCGTTCATATATATCTTGAATAGAGCGAGTCAGAAGAATCTGGGCATTAAATTCGCGTCCCACCGAATGAATCACTCGATTCACGGCATTAATACGACGGGATAATACACGAGCTAACAACCTTGGAAGTGGAACAATTTGAGTCGGATCATGTAGTTGCAAGAGGAGCACTTGCGCCCCTGATTTTTTCAACTCTGAAATCGTTGATCGCAAATTTTGATGCAATTTGTTGGGATCAAAGCCATTACGAAGTGCATCATTTCCACCAACGATGACCGCTGCGATATCTGGTTTAAACACTAAGGCCTTTGGAAGTTGATCTTCAAGTACTTCGGCTGATTGAGCACCTGGTCGTGACAGATTTATATAGACAAGTGGATCTTGAAAGTGTTTAGCCAAGTAATAACCCCAGCCTTTTGTTACACCGTTCTTGTCACTATCCCCAACGCCTGAAGCTGCGCTATCTCCTAAAATTGCAAAGGTAGCAACGCTTTCCATCTTTACGCCGCCTTTAACCTTTTGTTGATAGCACTAACTTCGCGGCCTGCTCCATGCAAGCGAAGCATCATCATTAAGGTAGAACTCCATGGATAGTTCTCTGCTTGATGTTGGCAGCGAATAGGCATAGCCCTGTCAGTAGAACTAAATGCAAGAACTCTCTGGATCGCATCTGCGAAAGACTTGGGGTTGTTTTCAGCAACAGCACCAACAGGTTCAGAGGAATCTAGAAGCAAGAATTCACCGACAGCGCTAGTTGATGAGGCAACAACTGGAGTTCCAGAGGCAAGTGATTCCAGAGCTGCTAAACAAAATGTTTCGATTGGTCCTGGCGCAATAGAAACATCGGCACTTGCAATGATTTCAGCAAGCATTTTTCGATCAACGATATATCCCATGAAAGTCACTGGGAGATCTTTTGAGATTACTTTCAAGCTCTTAAACATTGGGCCCATACCGACAAAAATTAGGCGCGCATTAACCCCTGCGGCTAGCAACTCTTTTAGCGCCAAAATTGAGTTTTGAGGGTTCTTCTCTTTTGACATACGTCCACAGTGCAAGAGCAATACATCGGCACCTTTTAGTAATTCAGTTCTTAAGGTTTCATTTCTTCGATACGGGGAGAAGTTTTGTAGGTCAACACCTAATGGCACATGTGTGAGGTTCTTGGTATCGATCTCACGAAATTCTCGAGAGGCAAACTCTGTTGTCGCTATTACGTTATGGAAACGATTTGCTAATCGACTGTTGTGCCAGTTTACAAACCACTTGAATTCAAACTTGAAGAAAGACTTGACCAGCCCAGAAAGTGTTTCGTGGCTAAACACGACTGTATGGATACCTCGAGTTTTAGCCCAGAGACCGACTTTGGACAAGGTGAAACGGTCAGAGACTTCTAAGGCGTCGGGCTTAAGAGTGATGAGTAATTTCTTGATGTCACTGTTATTCCGAATAAGTCGGTAGCCACCACTAAAGGGCAAGACAATCGATGGAACAGTTATCTTTTTACCGTGCAATGTTTCTTCACAGAAGAATCCGTTGCCAGGAACTATGTATGTGAATTCATGACCGCGCGCGATGTATCCAGTTCCAAGTTCATGCAAAGTTGTTCTAATTCCACCGGATTTTGGTCCATAGAAATTAGCAATGTGAACAATCTTCATGCGACTCTCTCATTCTGCTGGGCCTGGCTTATTACCAAATCCTTGTAGTGTGAAATCAGTTGGCTATTTACAACTTCCCACGAGCGATGAATGACTGATTCTCTAGCACGTTCACTCATCAAGCGATGCTCAGATGAATGCAGAATTTGATTAACACTGTGGTTAAGCGAATAAGAGTTAGAAGTATCAATCAAAAATCCGGTCCATCCATGCTTTACTAAATCAGTTGGTCCTCCCGAATTTGGTGCAATTACCGGCACACCTGAAGCCAAGGCCTCCTGGATCGATTGACAGAAAGTTTCATGCTTTCCTGTGTGAATGAAAATGTCCAAAGATGCGTAGTAACGCGCAAGATCTTCTCCGCCTTGGTAGCCAACAAATTTTGCATTAGGTAGCTCGCGTTCAAGTCGTTGACGAGCTGGTCCGTCACCAACTATGACTAATTGGATATCATCACGCTTATCGAGAACAGATAAATCATCGATTCGTTTTTCATTAGCTAAGCGGCCGACATAGCCAATTAATTTTCTATCTGGACGAGCTCCCAGAAGTTCGCATCGTAAATTGATATCGCGTTTTTCGGGAGAAAACTTTATTGAGTCAACGCCACGCTGCCACAGGTGGACGTTATTTACACCAGAATTTTTGAGATCTTCACAAGACCAATTTGAAGGAGCCAAAGTTCTGGTCGTGCGTGTGTGAATTCGTGCAACCCACTTCTTTAGTGAATCGTGGGCAATGCTTAATCCATAATGACGAGCAAAGCCTGCTACATCGGTTTGATAGATAGACAGAGTAGGAATTTCTAGTCGCTCCGCAATTCTTGCTGCGTAATTTCCTAGAAAAAATGGTGAAGCTAAGTGAATAACATCCGGTGAGAATCCATCAATCAGTGGCTCTAAAGTTTTTTGAGGAAACCCGACTGGGAGCATTCCCTTCATTTCAATACTTGGAACTCGTTTTACTCTAAAGCCTGCGTACTCATTGACGCCGCCGGCGCTAACAGGTGCGATCACTAGAGCTTCATGCCCTTGACTGCGTAGGTGCTCGAGGACGCGTAGGACTGAATTTGTTACGCCATTAATTTGGGGGAGAAAGGATTCGGTAACGATGACGACCCGTAGTGGCGTGCTCATGGATGAAGTTTGAGTCAGTTCTCAGGCCTCAAGTAGAAGTTGAGGTTACGTGTTGGCAAACCTGGTATGAAATCTGACTTTTGGGTGGTTTTTAGGGTTACTGACCAGTAACATTTGCCCCATGAAGATTGCGGTGTGCGTAAAGCAGGTCCCGGACTCGTGGGCTGAAAAGAAAATGGTCAATGGAATTCTTGATCGTGAAAATGTAGATGCAGTTCTCAATGATCTTGATGAGTACGCCGTTGAAGAAGCACTTCGCATTGTCGAAGCACATGGCGGAAATGAAGAAGGCGGCGACAATACAGTCACAGTAATTTCAATGGGGCCAGAACGCGCAACTGAGGCGGTTCGCAAAGCTTTATCTATGGGTGTTAACGACGCGATCTTGGTGACAGACCCACAACTTGCCGGTGCAGATGCGCTCGCAACGTCAGCAGTTCTTGCTGCGGTAATCGCAAAGGGCGGATTCGATCTTGTTATTTGTGGAACCGAGTCAACTGATGCGCGCATGAGTGTTGTGCCTGCCATGTTGGCCGAGCGTTTGAATGCTGCTCAACTAACTTTTGCTTCAAAGGTAGAAGTTGATCCCGCAACAAGCAAGGTTTCAATTACTCGAGTTACAGAAGCAGGTGTTGATCAAATGCACGCGCAGTTCCCGTGTGTTATTTCTGTTGTAGAAAAAATCAATGAACCTCGCTACCCATCATTTAAAGGAATTATGGCTGCAAAGAAAAAGACAATCGAGAGCAGAGATTTAGCAGCTGTTGGCGTTTCAGCAGAAGGTGCTTGGTCATTAGTTGCAGATGCAACTCCACGTCCAGCACGTGCGGCAGGAATTAAAGTTACAGATGATGGAACTGGTGGCGAACAACTGGTTGCATACTTAGCAGAAAAGAAGTTGATATGAGCACTGTATTGATTCTGGCTGACTTTGTCGGCACTAAGGCAACAAAGACAAATGCTGAATTAGCTACTGCTGGCGCACGTATTGGAGAGGTAACAGCTGTTGTGCTTGCACCGGTTGGGAAAGGTTCAACACTTGCAGCTGCGATCAATCGCGGCCCAATTGCAAAGATTATTGTTGTCGAATCAGATGCATTTGCAGCAAATGGTGTTGCAGCCGTTGCAGATGTTTTGGCTCAGATTATTGCTGCGCAATCTCCATCAGCGGTACTTATTGCATCCCATGCATTTGGTAAAGAAGTTGCTGCGCGTACAGCAGTTAAGTCAGGATCTGGAATTATTACCGATGCTGTAGATGTTTCAGCTGATATCACTGCAACACAGTTGGTATTTGGTGGTTCTACAACTGTTCATTCAAAGGTTTCTCATGGCACACCAATTATTACTGTGCGTCCAAATTCAGTTGATGCCAATACAACTGAATCATCACCAAGTGTTGAAACAATGTCATTGTCGGTATCAGATGCGTCAAAGAAAGCAACAGTTACATCTTCGCAACCTCCTGTTCAAGGCGGTCGTCCAGAATTAACAGAAGCGAACATTGTTGTATCTGGTGGACGTGGCACAAATGGAGATTTCAGTGCGGTTGAAAACTTTGCAGATTCACTGGGTGCTGCGGTGGGCGCATCTCGCGCAGCAACTGATGCAGGTTGGTATCCACATTCGTATCAAGTTGGCCAGACTGGCAAGACAGTTAGTCCGCAGCTCTATGTTGCAAATGGAATTTCAGGTGCGATCCAACACCGTGCCGGTATGCAGACCAGCAAGACAATCGTTGTTGTAAATAAGGACCCTGAAGCGCCACTGTTTGAAATTGCAGATTTCGGCGTAGTGGGCGATCTATTTGCTGTGCTGCCAAAGGCAACGGAAGGCATCAAAGCCCACAAGTCATAGACTTAGGCCCGTGCCTTCGATCTACGTAGACCATGCCGCAACGACTCCAATGTCGCCTGCCGCATTGTCGGCCATGTCAGATCAATTACAGCAACTAGGAAATCCTTCAAGTCTGCACACTCATGGACGTGCAACTCGCAAAACTTTAGAAGATGCGCGAGAAGTAATCGCAAAGACAATTGATTGCCTGGCATCTGAAGTCATATTTACCGCCTCTGGCACCGAAGCAAACAACATCGCTCTAAAAGGATTGTTCTGGAACGGCAAGAAGAACGGTAAGAATATTGTTGTAATTTCTTCCATAGAACATCATGCGATTTTGGATCCTGCACAGTGGCTTCATACCCACGAAGGCGCAGAAGTCATAGAAGTTCCAGTGACTTCTGATGGTGTGATTGATTTAGATTTTCTTCGCAGACTTGTCTCTGATCGAGGTTCTGAGATCTCGGTGATTTCAATTATGCATTCCAACAACGAAACTGGAGTGCTGCAACCTATCCAAGAGATTGTCGCAATTGCAGGAGATATTCCAGTTCATACTGATGCGGTTCAAAGTTTCACAAAAACACCACTGTCCTATAAAAAATCTGGTGTTACCGCATTGACGCTAAGCGCTCATAAGATTGGCGGACCACTTGGAATCGGTGCTCTGATCTTGCGCCGTGCTTTTGAGATTCCTGCTTTGCTACATGGTGGGGGACAAGAGCGAGAAATTCGAAGTGGAACTTTAAACGCCCCGAGCATTGTTGCATTTGCAACAGCTGTTAGTGATTCTTATGATGCTCAGAAAATTTCACAGCTACGGGATGGATTTATTTCTGGTGTTAAGCGATTGATCCCAGATGCTTATATAAATGGAGAAAAAAGTGATCGATTGCCAGGAATCGTCAATGTGACTTTTCCTGGGACTCAGAGCGATACCTTGTTATTACTTTTAGATAGCGCACACGTTTCTGCCTCAACTGGTTCCGCGTGTAGCGCGGGCGTGCACGAGGCCAGCCATGTCCTTCTTTCTATGGGCCACACAGATGAGACCGCCCAGTCTTCGCTTCGGTTCTCTTTTGGGTCCACATCTACGCAGGCAGATGTTGATTTCGTATTGTCAGTCTTGCCCGATGTAATTGGCAAAGGGAGGGCCGCGAACAAATGAAGCTAATTGCAGCTATGAGTGGTGGAGTTGATTCTGCAGTTGCCGCTGCCCGCGCAGTAGAAGCAGGTCACGATGTAATTGGCGTGCATTTAGCCCTTGCCGCAAACCCACAAAAGTATCGTTCAGGTGCGCGCGGTTGCTGCACGATCGAGGATTCCCATGATGCACGCCGTGCGGCAGATGTAATTGGAATTCCTTTTTATATTTGGGATATGGCCGAAGAGTTTCACGACGGTGTTGTTGAAGATTTCTTAGCCGAATATGCAGCGGGCAGAACTCCTAACCCATGTTTGCGTTGTAATGAGAAGATTAAGTTTGCAGCTGTCCTAGATCGTGCACGAGCAATGGGATTTGATGGCGTTGTTACAGGACACTATGCCCGAACAGAAATTGGTGTAAACGGAAAGACTTTGCATCGCGCTGTCGATCATTCCAAAGATCAGTCCTATGTATTGTCTGTACTTACTATCGAACAAATTGCTGGTGCAATATTTCCGCTGGGGGATACGACAAAAGTTGATATTCGCATCGAAGCAGAAAAACGCGGCTTAGCTGTTGCACAAAAGCCAGATAGTCATGACATCTGCTTTGTGCCATCAGGGGATAACGCGGGCTGGTTACGTGATCGCCTCGGTAGCGAAGTTGGTCCAATTGTTGACCAAGACGGTACCAAGATCGGCGAACACAAAGGCGCTTACACTTACACAATCGGACAACGAAAAGGATTAGGACTTACGGTTCCGACAGCGGATGGATCCCCACGATTTGTTTTAAAAATCGAACCAGTAACAAACACCGTTGTTGTTGGTGCTCGCGAAGAGCTAGCGATCAGCATCATGCGCGGAGAGCGTCCCGTATGGTGTGGTCCATCTGTAACTGATCAAATACAGCAAGGTTTTGTGCAGATCCGAGCCCATGGTGCTGCGCTGCCGTGCACCTATTACTTTGATGGAACTTTGCTTGTTGCTACTTTAGAAGAGCCTTTGCTGGGACTGGCTACGGGGCAAGCGATGGTTATTTACGATGGTGATCGCGTCGTTGGTTCAGCAACAATTTGTGAGACTGAATGAGCACTAACGCGCGTCACGCAATAACCGAATTAATAAATGAAATTCGGGACCATCAATTCAAATATTACGTCTTAGATCAACCCACAATCACAGATGCTCAGTTTGATGAATTGCTGCGCAAGTTGCAGGTTCTGGAAGATAAAAATCCTGAACTTCGCGAATCAGATTCGCCAACACAACATGTGGGTGGGGGATTTTCTACCCAGTTTGAGCAACGAGATCACATTGAAAAGATGATGAGCCTTGATAACGTTTTTGATTTTGAAGAACTAGGCACTTGGTTTGATCGGGTTGAAAAAGAGATTTCAGAGCCAATGTATTTGTGTGAGGTCAAGGTCGATGGCTTGGCAATTAACTTGACCTACGAAAATGGTCAGTTAGTTCGTGGTTT
>CAIXVA010000103.1 GCA_903922745.1 uncultured Actinomycetes bacterium | reverse complement strand
GAGAGCGCTCGTTATCGGCGCAGGCGGAGTTGGCAGTGCAATCGCAAATATCGCATCCCGTAAGTCATTTATCACTGAGTTAGTTATCGCTGATTACGATGCTTCAAAAGCGCACGCTGTCACCCAGAAAATCCAAGACCCTCGATTTACATCAGTGGAGGTGGATGCCGGCGATCTGGCGGCTCTCGAAGGATTGATTACGAAGGTCAATCCTGATGTGGTTATTAACGCTGTTGATCCACGTTTTGTCATGAACATTTTTAACGCAGCTAAGAATGCTGGCGTTAACTACATTGATATGGCGTTGTCACTATCAATTGCTCATCCAACGGACCCATTTACTAAAGTAGGAGTCAAGTTAGGTGATGATCAATTTGCTCAACATGATGCGTGGCTAAGCCAAGGTAATTTCGCGCTAATCGGTATTGGTATCGAACCTGGAATGAGCGATATTTTTGCACGGTATGCACAGGATTATTTGTTCAGTGAAATCGATGCCGTAACAATCTTGGATGGTTCAAGTCTGACCGTTGACGGTTATGAATTTGCTCCATCGTTTTCAATCTGGACAACTATCGAAGAATGCCTTAATCCCCCACTAATTTGGAATGAAGGCTGGCATACAGCTAAGCCATTTACCGGGGGCCTAACCTTTGATTTCCCCGAAGGCATTGGTCCAGTTGAATGTGTTGATGTTGAGCACGAAGAAGTTGTTTTGATTCCACAAAAGGTTAAGGCAAAGAGAGTTACCTTTAAATATGGTCTAGGTAATGACTTTATTGAAAAGTTAAAAACTATTCACGCGCTCGGTCTTTCTAATAAGCAAAAGGTTAATTACCGCGGCATGGAAATTGCACCTCGAGATTTCTTGGCTTCCTTATTGCCAGATCCTGCAACCATCGGTCCAATAATGCACGGTAAGACTTGTGCAGGTGCACATGTTGCCGGGCTTAATAAAGAAGGCAAGCCATATGCGTGTTACATCTATAACGTCGTTGATAATGAATGGTCGATGAAAAATTATGGTGATCAAGCAGTTGTGTGGCAGACCGCGATTAATCCGGTGATTGCTATGGAATTAATTGCTGATGGCACCTGGAAACCTGCTGGTGTTGTTGGTCCAGAATGGCTTGAACCAAAGCCGTTCCTAGATTTAATTGAGTCATACGGAAGTAGTTGGCATATCCGCGATGAAGATCCTGCAGGAATTGGGGCATAAATGGCATCGTGGGCGTTAGTTACCGGAGCAACATCTGGAATAGGTGAAAGTTTTACTAGATTGTTGGCCGAGAACAATTACAACATTGTCTTAGTCGCCCGCGATCTGCCGCGTTTGCAAGAACGCGCACATGGATTACAAGAAAAGTTCAAAGTGGATACCCACATTATTCAGGCGGATCTGTCCACCGATGCAGGATGCGCTGCGGTCGAGCAGTACATCGCTAATAATCAGGTCGACGTTTTGATCAATAACGCTGGCTTTGGGTTAAATAAAGCATTCACAATGTCCGCACTTGATGCCGAGCAACAAATGTTTGATGTACTGGTCCGCACTCCAATGCGCCTGATGCACGTTGCTCTCCCGCTGATGAAGCAACGCAATAGAGGTGTTGTTATCAACGTTTCATCTGTTGCAGGCTTTATTGCAGGCGGCACATACAGCGCAGCAAAGTCTTACTTAACGGTGCTATCTGAATCACTTCATACCGAACTTGCTGGAACCAATATAAAGGTCAGCGCCCTGTGTCCTGGATTTACTCGCACCGAGTTCCACCAACGTGGTCGTATGTCCATGAAGGGCTTGCCAAACTTCATGTGGCTTGATTCCGACAAGCTCGTTGCCAAATCGTGGAGCGATGCGCTGAAAGGTGAGGCGGTTTCGATTCCGGGTTGGCAATACCAACTCTTGGTGTTCGTGATTCAAGCATTACCGCGATCAATCATCAGAAAAGTTGGGATGAACCTCAGGAAAAAGCAACGCAAGTAACAGTCATACCTTCTGACTCTCGGCGGGTTTTCAGCCTTCTTTCAGGACTCGATCGGTAGTATTGCCCCTATTACAACGAAAGGTCCTTTCATGCTTCGCAAAATTGCATCAATCTCAGTAGCACTAGTAGTCGCCGGTGGCGTCATGGTCGCTGCTCCAGCCGAGGCCGCAGCCAAGATTTCAAATGGTGTCGCTTGTACAAAGTCTGGTTCTACAACCAAGACAAGCGGAGGCACATATAAGTGCGCAAAGAACCCACTTGTAACAAACTCAAAATTGACCTGGTTATCACTTGATTGCGTAACAGCAGCAAATGATGCAGTTAAAGCACAGAAGTCTGCAGTAACTACTACTGAAAACTTCAAAGCACAGCTTCCAGTTATTGAACTTGGAATCACAACTGAGACAGCCAATAAAGCAGAGATTCAAGTCAAGTTAGATGCTGCAACTCTTCGCCTGACAGCCGCGCAAGCAAAACTTGCAGCTGCTAAAACTGATGCAGACAAGCGATTGCTGACAACAGCAGTTTCTTCATGGACATCAGCGACTCGTGCTTATGCAAGCAAGATTCGCAACATTGATATCACAATCAAGAAGCTAGAGGCAGCAAAGCTTGCGGGAACTAATAAGCCTGCTGAACTAGCATCTAATGTTGCTAATGCTCGCGATAGTGCAAAGCTAATCTGCACAAAGGGTTTCTAATTCCCTAACTCTTCACAAAAACCCGCTGCCAAACAGGTAGCGGGTTTTTTGTTGCCTATGGATTCC
This sequence comes from uncultured Actinomycetes bacterium, assembly GCA_903922745.1. GTDB lineage: Bacteria > Actinomycetota > Actinomycetes > Nanopelagicales > Nanopelagicaceae > Planktophila. The sequence goes on along the minus strand of CAIXVA010000103.1, from coordinate 494 downwards.
CCTATTACCTTTTACTGCAGGTGTTCTTATTCTCGATCCATGCGCGTAGTCCGATACTCAGGGGCCGTCATGCTGGCTATCTACCTGGCTCTTCATCTGCTAATCCCGACGGTGTGGTCAGAATTATTGGCGTACAACATGACACCCATCGCTACTTTCGTGACAATTGTAGTAGCGCCACATGTCAGCGATGCTGTCGCTAAACCTGCAACCGCCATTGCAACTGCTCTGTGGACGTGTGGATCCGTTATAGCAAGTGCAGGTGCCTACTTTTCTCTGCCATATGGTTTTGGCAACGCACCCCGCATTGTGTACCTACTTTTTTATCCATTAGCGATTATTGGATTGCCACGTTTACTTGCCGTCAACCGCAAACTTTCAGTTATCGAGCTCGTTGATTCCTCCATATTTGCCTTAGGGCTAACTACTTTGGGTTCCGCACTCGTTGTTAAACCGGTCCTTCCGCATTTTGACGGTAACGTAACTGAGAGCTT
>CAIXVA010000102.1 GCA_903922745.1 uncultured Actinomycetes bacterium | reverse complement strand
GCGTTAAGAGCTTGGTGGAGCCAGTCGCGAAGAGCGTCGTCGAGCCAATGGTCAAGAGTGTCAATTGGATGCTGATACTGTCCCTAATTCTGCTAATTACCCTCTTGCCGATCATCGTAAGATCGGTTCGAAACGCAAGAAGAGAGTGGCGGTCCAGTCGCGATTAAGGAATGGAAACGATAGATAGAGACCGAGTTTGAAGTTTCCCCTTTCATTGTATTCGACGCCAATCAATTAAATCTTCACTTTCAGCCTCACCCCTAGCTCCAGCTAAATTTTCCCGTCCGCATCTTTGCGTTGCAGGAGTTTCTCAAGCGCATAGTCTATCGACATGTTTCCAACGACTGACGCATTCAAGGCTGCGCAGGCATTGTCGTGGCAGCCCTCGTGGGTGGATCTTTCGTTCTTCTTTCTATCGGAATTCTCTGGCATTAATTGACGACCAAGTCTATTCTTGGTCGATTCTCAGCGATATTAATTATAAAGCGTCGGGCATGTCATTTGATCCAGGTCCTGCCTTAATTTCATTGTTTTTTGGTTTGCTTGTTGGCACGCCGTTGCTGATATTTATCGTCTACAAAATAATAAACAAGTGGGTAAATCGAATACCTCAGAATCATCGAATGCCGAGTTCTGAAGAAATGCGGCAGCAAAGGTTGAAAGACGTATGGGGCAATCGTCGATCGTAGTTGTTTTGGAGATAAGAGCGACCTTGGACTTTTGATTTGAGATGGTCTGCTGAATTGAACCAACTGGGGAAAAAATTTGGCTAAGTTAAGCTTTCTCACCAATACCCCGACTGCGATCACTTCGAAACTGAATTGCTTCAAGACCTCGCACATTAAAGGAGCTACCCGATGCCTCGCTTCCCAAATCGGGATGAAATCGAATCTGAAGCTAGATCGGCAATTGAACATGTCAAGAGTGAGGCTGCCGAGCGGCGGAAGCAATCGGTGGCGCAAGCAAAAGCAACTTTGTTAGCTGAGTCGCAGCTTGCAACGATTGTCGATATCGGATCGAGACTTTCAGAGCAAGGTAAACACCAAATTCAGGTAGGCAATGCAGCCGAACTATTGGAGCTAATTCTTAAAAAATCTGGCTTCACTGTAACTAACCCAGGGCATCATGTATCCGCGAGAGATGCGTTTAAGCGCCTACTCGACAGATTTCCAAAGCTAAAGATGTCATTTGAAATATGTTCAAATGAAACTCAGCGTCAAATCAGACATGAAGTACAAGAATGGCTACTTGGAGTCAGTTTTGACAACATCTTTGTGGATGAGGAAGATTCTCAAAACAATAATGTTCCTCCGGTCCTGATAACGCTGCACGAATTTACTGGTGAGTTCGTTGGGATCATTAACAGTATTTACCATTTAGAGGAAGACACTACCGGATATGTGGATGACGGCTTAAAAGAGCTACTAATTGAGGCAACCACAGCATCATCAACGCTGCAGAGAGAACTGCCAGCCCCTGACATCGAATTTATCGAAGGGGACGGGATACAGTTTATGGCTTCTTGGGATCGAGCACCCAGAACGGATCAGTATCCAAAGCTGCCCGCTTCCGTTCTCAAGTGGATCGCTGGAGACGGCGTGCAGGTGCTTGCCTTAATACAGAAACAAATTAGATTGGCTGCTCGTGCGGGCAAACGATCTCTATCACTAGAGTTCGGCTTAGCGGATGGAAAGTACTGGAGACTGCGTCAAGACGGAAATCTCATTCCTCTGCAGTCTGACTTTCGTACTATAGAATCTGCTTTGCAAATTTGGGAATACGAGACGCGTACCGAAAAATCAAAGGGTAGTACAACACTTATTGTGACGTTGGTTCAAAGCTAGATTCTTTCTACCTGTATTGTTAGCAAAGCCAACCTTGCTACTTTACCCATACGGCAACTCTTAACAAATCCAAAATATTTTACTATTGCATCACCCTCCCCTGATCCTCGCTCCT
>CAIXVA010000101.1 GCA_903922745.1 uncultured Actinomycetes bacterium | reverse complement strand
CCAAAACGTGAAGTCGGCGCAAAGAAGGATGTGACTTGATATCCCCATGAAGGTCCATATGGATGTTCTGTTACTGGTAGAAATTCAACGTGGGTAAATCCTTGTTGTTGAACATATTCAACTAGTTCGGTTGCTAATTCACGGTAGCTGAGACCTAACTTCCAAGAACCGAGATGAACTTCGTAGACTGATACTGCAGAGCGCCACGATTGAAACTGTGAACGCTTCTCGATCCATAAACTGTCATTCCAGGAATATGTTGATTCTTCGACGACAGATGCAGTTAGTGGTGGGATTTCTGTGGCGCGTGCCATCGGATCTGCATGATCAACCCAGCGACCATCTATGCCACACACAGCAAACTTGTAACGTGTACCTGCAGAAATATCTGCAATAAAGATTTCCCAGATTCCAGATGATCCAACACGAATCATTTGGTGAGTGTTGCGATCCCAGAAGTTATGATCGCCTATTAATGAAACCGCATGGGCGTTGGGTGCCCACACTGAAAAAGCAGTGCCCAGCAAAGCGCCAGAGTCATCGCGCTTAACCTGCGCACCAAGTGCTTTCCATAGTTGTTCGTGGCGACCTTCGCCGATCAAATACAGGTCTAATTCGCCCAATGATGAATGAGGGTTTAGGAATGAAGCTGCAGGTGCCGAACTCTTTTGATCTTTTGCGAATAACTTAGAAAATATTCCCATTTCTAGATCTTCACTTGCACAATATGTGCAACCTTGCCCACGGGGCGAGTTGGGTTGAGCGAAACAAAGGTATGTGGATTCCAGGTCATTGAAGAACCATCGAGTAAATCTTTCACTTCAAAGTCTTGGGCGGGGATTCCGAGTGCATTCATGTTCCAGTGCACTGTTGTTCCTTGCGCAAAACTTGGATCCAAATTAACAACCACCAGTAGCAAATCTTTTCCTTCGCGCTTTGAATACGCAATGATCGCATCTGAATCAGTGTCGTGGAAAACAAGATTGCGCAAACGTTGCAAAGCAGGATGTGTTTTTCGAATTGAGTTTAGTTGAGCCACAAAAGGAGCAAGCGTCAAACCCTTTTTTGCAGCTCCATCCCAATCGCGCACCTTAATCTCATACTTTTCTGAATCCATGTACTCCTCGCCACCTTCTTTAAAGGCGCGATGCTCATAGAGTTCGTATCCCGCATACATTCCCCACGAAGGTGTAAGTGTTGATGCCAGCACTGCGCGCAATGCAAACATTGCTGGGTTACCACTGTGAAGATGAAAAGGGTTGATGTCAGGTGTGTTCACCCAGAAATTTGGTCTGAAGAATGCACTTGTTGTTTGTGCAACTTCGCGGCCGTATTCAGTTAATTCAAACTTACTAGTGCGCCAGGTGAAATATGTGTAGGACTGATGAAATCCCGCCTTACCTAATGAATGCATCATTGCAGGGAGAGTGAAAGCTTCAGCTAAGAAAACTACGTCGGGGGATTCATTGTTAACAATGGCTAGTAGGTCCTGCCAGAAGTGAACCGGCTTAGTGTGCGGGTTGTCTACACGGAAAATCTTGACGCCTTTTGAAACCCACAGGCGAATAACTCTAAGAACTTCGTTACGGATACCTTCGTAATCGTCATCAAAGTTGATTGGATAAATATCTTGATACTTCTTTGGTGGGTTTTCAGCATAAGCAATGGTTCCGTCTGCTCGCTTGTTAAACCATTCAGGGTTTGTTGTTACCCACGGATGATCAGGTGAAGTTTGCAATGCAAGATCCATTGCAATTTCAAGTCCCTGCTTACCCGCTACCTTTACGAAATCTTCAAAATCCTTCATTGTTCCAAGTTCAGGATTGATTGCATCATGGCCACCATCAGCATTACCGATGGCCCAAGGAACACCGCAATCATCGCTTGCCGCATTTAATGAGTTGTTCTTGCCTTTGCGATGTGAATAACCAATTGGATGCACAGGTGGTAGATATAAAACATCAAAGCCCATTGCTGCGACACCAGGCAAACGCTTGGTTGCAGTTGCAAATGTTCCGCTTACTACGCTGCCATCTGAGTTTTTTACTGCACCTTCGCTGCGAGGGAAAAATTCATACCAAGAGCCAACTAAAGCGCGATCTCGGTCTGCACGGATTGGATAGCGTTCTGATTCACCGGTTACGGTGCGATATTGCGAAGTACTTGTTGCTCGAATTAGAAAATAGAATTCACCGCGATCTGGAACTGTAATTGTTCCTTCATAACGATCTGTGCCGGGCCAAGATTCTGACAATTTCTGACAATCAACCATCTTGTTCTTTGAATTAAACAAACACACTTCAGCGGTTAGAGTTTCATGGCCTTCAATAGTGATGGTTGCACTCACTGAAATTGTTTCTCCAGCAATAGCTTTGACAGCAACAAATTCTCCCCCGAAGTAAACCGCGGGGGAGATATCTGTGATTGGAATTCTAGATATCAACCTGAGCCTTCTGTATTGCCAGCATCTGCAGCTGAGACATCATGAATACGATACTTATCCATCGCCTTTGTGACAATGCTTTGCTTGATATCACCTTGATTACTTAGTTGCTGCAACACGGCAACAGCGATGGATTCTGCATCAACATTGAAGTGACGGCGAAGTGCTCCACGAGTATCGGAAAGCCCAAAGCCATCTGTTCCAAGTGAGTAGAAAGGTTGCTCGACCCATGGAGAGATCTGATCCTGAACAGCTCTCATGTAGTCACTAACAGCAACTACTGGGCCACGAGCTCCCTTAAGTTTTGTTGTCACATATGCAGTTCGCTTGTCTTGTGGATTAAGAAGGTTATGTCGATCAGTTGCTAGACCATCACGGCGTAATTCATTCCATGAAGTTACTGACCACACCGAAGCGTTGACGCCCCAGTCATCTGCAAGAAGTTGTTGCGCCTTAAGGGCCCAGTTAACACCAACACCAGATGCCAAGATCTGTGCGCTCTTTTTACGAGAGTTTGATGCCGCTGAGTACAAATAGATTCCCTTAAGCAAGCCATCGACATCGAGGTTTTCTGGCTCTGCCGGATGTACATATGGCTCGTTGTAAACAGTTAGGTAGTAATAAACATTTTCGCTGTTTTCGCCATACATACGACGTAGACCATCTTTAACGATGTGCCCAAGTTCAAATGCAAATGCTGGATCGTAGGCAACAACTGCAGGGTTAGTAGCAGCAAGTAGAAGTGAATGACCATCTTCGTGTTGCAAACCTTCACCGTTAAGTGTCGTGCGTCCTGCCGTTGCGCCAACTACAAATCCTCGAACTAACTGATCTGCTGCTGCCCAGAAACCATCTCCTGTGCGCTGGAAACCAAACATTGAATAGAAGATATAGATAGGAATCATTGGTTCATCATGTGTTGAATAAGAAGAACCAACAGCGGTAAATGAAGCAACAGATCCCGCTTCATTAATACCTTCATGCAAAATCACACCTGACGTTGATTCCTTGTATGACAACATTAATTCGCGGTCAACAGCTGTGTACTTCTGACCATGCGGTGAGTAAATCTTCATCGATGGGAACAATGAATCCATACCGAATGTACGTGCTTCATCAGGAATAATCGGAACAATGCGCGCGCCAAGTCCAGGATCCTTAACAAGATCCTTGAGCATGCGAACAAAGGCCATTGTTGTTGCAATTTCCTGATGTCCAGATCCACGTTTAACTGATTCGTAGACAGAATCATCAGGCATTGTTAGTGGGCGCGACTGTGTGCGACGACGTGGAATTGATCCACCTAGTTCAGCGCGACGTTCAGCAACGTACTTAGCCTCTGGTGAATCTGCTGCTGGCATGTAATAAGGAGGTAAATACTTATCCAACTTAGAATCAGGAATATCCAGATGTAATGTGTCGCGGAACTGCTGGATATCTTCCAATGTCATCTTCTTCATCTGGTGCGTTGAGTTACGACCTTCGAAGTGCGAACCAAGAGTCCAGCCCTTAACAGTCTTAGCCAAGATGACCGTTGGGCGCCCATTCTTTTGAGTTGCAGCTGTGTAGGCAGCAAACAACTTCTTATAGTCATGTCCGCCACGCTTTAGATTCCAGATTTGATCATCAGACCAATTAGCAACCATCGCAGCGGTGCGAGGATCGCGACCAAAGAAGTTATCGCGGACATACTTTCCAGATTCAGCCTTAAATGTTTGGTAATCGCCATCAAGGGTTTCATTCATTAACTTAACAAGTGCGCCTTCGCGATCTTGTGCCAGCAAAGGATCCCAACCGCGACCCCAAACAACCTTAATAACGTTCCAACCTGCGCCACCGAAGATTGATTCGAGTTCTTGAATAATCTTTCCGTTACCGCGCACTGGGCCATCTAGGCGTTGCAAGTTACAGTTAATAACAAAAGTTAAATTGTCTAATTTTTCTCTAGTAGCAAGACCAATAGCACCTAATGCATCAACCTCATCAACTTCACCATCACCAAGAAATGCCCAAACGTTTTGATCACTTGTGTCTTTGATTCCACGGTTGTGTAAGTAACGGTTGTACCGTGCTTGATAAATTGCATTGAGCGGTCCGATACCCATAGACACTGTTGGGAACTGCCAAAAATCTGGCATTAAACGTGGGTGAGGATAAGAAGAAAGTCCGCCACCAGGGTGTGAAAGTTCTTGGCGGAAACCATCTAATTGATCTTCAGATAAACGTCCTTCAAGAAATGCACGTGCATACATTCCAGGACTTGCAT
>CAIXVA010000100.1 GCA_903922745.1 uncultured Actinomycetes bacterium | reverse complement strand
TGCCTTTGCTGCTATTTCCTTAGTTTTCATCATCACTCGGCCAGCCCATGCGAACTCAGTTGCCAAAATACCTAATCCTGCTAAAACAATAAGAATTCCTGGACCTGGGCCAATTAATGCAACAGAGCCTGCAACAGTTATTCCGCCACCAATTACGCCAATAAATACGCGCCAAACTATGCGACCTGCTTGGGTCTTTTTGATCCAAGAGCGAAAGTTCATTTTGTCTTAGTCACAATCATTTCTTTTCCGTAGGCTGCAAATGCTATCTCTTCGCGGCGCTTTCTGTATTGTGAAGAGGCACCTTCGATCATGTGCTCGTATCTAGTCGCAGACTTAATCAATGGGTGTAGATCTGCCGCAGTAGTGTGATTGCCAAACACAGGTGGTGCTTGATCAATCTCCTGCACAGAAATATGTGGATTCAAGAAGCGATAGACCAATGCAACCCGGCGCAAACTAAGGTTTGCAACATGTCGTAATCCGCGATTGATGTGATCCTGCGCCATAAGGCGAGCAAAGGTAAATGTCTTTGTGCGAACTGGCTTTTCTTCAACAGCTAATTCATACAGCATCGCTGCAATTTCTTCTCCACCAGTTGTGTTCGGTAGTTCTGCACACTTATCTGATAAACGCTTGCGAACAGCAGGATCTTGCAACATCTTTACTTTCTCGGTGATGTCAGCCAAATCTGCTTGGTCTGCGCGAAGGGCAAATCCAAAGTCATTGCACCACTTAGCACGTGCTTCTTGATCATCTGTGCCTCGAATATTTGAAACAAATACTGTTGGAACTTGCGCCGGCAATAGTTCATGAACGCCGTTATATCCAGTTGCACAAATACCAGCATCAAAGGCGTGTAAAACCTTGGCAAGTGGGAAGTAACGAACAACCTTTAGATCAAGACCTTCTGGTGCCAGTGAATTACCATCTTTATCAACTGGTGCTTTAGTCAAGATAACTTGCAGATCTTTCCAACCGAGCAATCCAGCAAGCGCCGCGGTCATCTTTTCATTGACATCACTATCGCCTGTGCCAAGTTGGACAAGTGCCGTTGGTCGGTTGAGATCTAATCCAAGTGCGCGGCGCGCATCATCGCGTGACATGGCATCTTCTTTACGGAAAAGAGAAACTGGCGAGGTTAAAACAGAGTCTTTACGGTTTGCAGTTGGACCAAAATCATATGCGCGCGCAATATCTCCTGGCTCAATAATTTTGTCCATCATCTTTGATTGCAATCCTAAAATAAAGCGCTGCGGCTTCTTTTGCCACAATCCACGGCGAACCCAGACCAACTTCAAATCTGGATTGGCATTCTTTGCTGCGATGACACCTGGATAAGGAACAACGCCATCAAACGACAAAACCTTTGCGTCGGTTTCTTCAACAAGGGCTAATAACCGATCGCGCAGATACACATCCCATTTTTCGCGGCTCATCCACATGCGATCTCGACCGGGGATATATTCGCAACGAATTCCCATAAACGCGGGAACTTCTGCAATGCCACCAGCCATTGAAACAATAATTGGGTTAGCAATTTCTTTCAAAGCTAAAGCAACAGCACTTGCGCGTGCAAGGTGGCCCATTCCAACTCCATTGCTTGTCGCAAGGATGATTGTTGGTTTTTCACTCATGTAATTAATTACTCCAAGAAGAATGTAGTGGTCGTCCCTCAGCGTAACCTGCAGATGATTGAACGCCAACAGTAGCTTTCTCAGCAAACTCTTCGATGTTCTTTGCGCCCGCATAAGTAAATGAAGAACGTACTCCAGCAATGATTTCATCCAATAGATCTTCCACGCCAGGGCGTGCCGGATTTAAATACATACGAGAAGTTGAGATTCCTTCTTCAAACAAGGCTTTGCGAGCGCGATCAAAGGCATCTTCCTGTGAAGTTCGTGCAGCAACTGCGCGAGCTGATGCCATTCCGAAGGATTCTTTATACAGGCGACCATTTGCATCACTTTGCAGATCCCCAGGAGACTCGTATGTTCCTGCAAACCAAGATCCGATCATTACTTGTGATGCACCAGCAGCTAATGCCAGTGCGACATCGCGCGGATGGCGAACCCCACCATCGGCCCACACATGTGCGCCTAGTTTCTTGGTCTCTGTGGCACATTCCAGAACAGCTGAAAATTGTGGGCGCCCCACACCTGTTTGCATACGGGTCGTACACATCGCACCCGGTCCAACGCCAACCTTGATGATATTTGCACCAGCTTGTACTAAATCATGAGCACCTTGTGCGGTAACAACGTTGCCCGCAACGATTGGAATCGTGGGATTAACTGAGCGAATTGCCGCTAATGCTTCAAGCATTTTCTTTTGGTGACCGTGCGCTGTATCTACTACTAATACATCCGCACCAGATGCAATTAACGCCGATGCTTTGGCAGCGACATCACCATTAATGCCAACAGCTGCTGCAATGCGCAACTTGCCATGTGCATCAAGTGCTGGTGAATACAAAGTTCCACGCAATGCGCCCAGACGAGTCATGATTCCAACTAAGTCACCATTTTTTGCAATTACTGGTGCCAACTTGTGGCGGTGTTGATTCAAAAATTCAAACGCTGCGCGTGCATCAAGTGTGTCCGCCATTGTGATTAAATCTTTGCTCATCACTTGATGCAATTGTGTGAAGCGATCAACACTCTTGCAATCTTCTTCAGTGATAATTCCAACTGGCTTTCCGTTTTCAACAACTACCACTGCGCCATGTGATCGCTTGTGTAACAAGCTAACGGCGTCGGCAACAGTTGATTGGGGTGACAAAGTTATTGGTGTATCAAAGAAGGGGTGACGTTCTTTCACCCACTTAATGACTGAATCAACAACTGCGTGTGGAATATCTTGAGGAATAACAGTTAGGCCGCCTCGACGCGCCATTGTCTCTGCCATACGACGTCCTGCAATAGCTGTCATGTTTGCAACAACTAAAGGAATTGTCGTTCCGGTTCCATCTATTGATGAAAGATCCACATCCATTCTGGATGAAAGTTCAGATCTGCTTGGCACCATGAATACATCGTCATAGGTGAGGTCGTGGGTAGGTTCGTTTATGAATCGCACGTAGGCAAACAATACTCAGGTAGAATAGAAGAATGTCTAAACCACTCATATCTGTACGTGGGTTGACCAAGGTTTTCGGGGATTTCACCGCTGTAAACGGCATTAATTTCGATGTCGCTAAGGGTGAGTCCTTCGGATTATTGGGTCCCAATGGCGCTGGTAAATCAACCACTATGCGCATCTTGGCCGCAACCTCAACTCGAACATCTGGAACCGTTGAAATATTGGATAAAGATCCTGAAAAGTTCGGTCCACTTGTTCGAGCGCACCTAGGAATTGTTCCGCAAGAAGATAATTTAGATGGCGAACTAACAGTTACTGAAAATCTCTTTATCTATGGTCGCTACTTTGGTCTTCCTAAGAAGTTCATTAAGGCAAAGATCGAAGAACTTCTAGAGTTCGCACAGCTTGAAGAAAAGCGCGATGTAAAGGTTCAAGCACTCAGCGGTGGAATGAAGCGCCGCTTAACTATTGCTCGTGGCCTTGTCAGCGAACCCGATATTTTGTTACTGGATGAGCCAACTACAGGCCTTGATCCACAAGCACGACATATCTTGTGGGATCGCTTGTTCCGCTTAAAGGAACAAGGTGTAACTCTGGTTCTCACAACTCACTTCATGGATGAAGCAGAGCAGTTGTGTGATCGTCTTGTCGTGATGGATAAAGGTGCAATCATGGCTGAGGGTTCACCACAAGGGTTGATTAAGCAGTATTCAAGCAAAGAAGTTCTTGAGGTTCGCTTTGGTAGTGACCGAAATAAAGAGGTTGCTCCGCAGTTATCACAAATGTGTGAGCGCATGGAAACTTTGCCGGATCGTCTCTTGATGTATACCGAAGATGGAGAAAAGCTTCTAGAACAAATTGCTGCTGCCAAACTGCACCCAACTACTTCTTTGGTTCGACGTTCTTCTTTAGAAGATGTTTTCTTGCGTTTAACTGGAAGAACTTTGATTGAATGAACACAGGTATTGATGTCCCACAGATTCAACGTTATGGAGCTTTGTATATAGCTTCAGCGCGTTTGAAATCTATGTCTAAGTGGAAGGCGATTATCGCTGCAGTAGACATCGGAAACCCCCTGTTTTACCTGATCGCCGTGGGTGTGGGCATTGGTGTTCTGGTTGAAAAAGGCTCTGGAACAAGTGGCACAAACGGCATTAAATACATTGCTTTCATCGCACCTGCCCTATTGGCTAACTCTGCAATAGCAGGGGTAATGGATGAAACTGTATTTCCAACTATTGAAGGTTTTAAATGGCGCAAACTGTTCTTTGCCCAAAATGCAACACCAATAACTGGGCGTCAAATTGCCCTAGGTGTTTATCTATCTGCGCTATGCCGGGCAATCTTTAGTGTCTCTGTTTATTACTTACTTCTCATTGCTTTTAATGTTGTGGAGTTTGGTTCAAGTATTCTGCTGATTCCTATAGCTGTTCTGGGTGGCGGCGCATTTGGCGCAATTATTTTGTATGCTGCGGCGAAAATTGAAAAAGATGATCAATTCTTTAACATTCTTGGCCGTCTGGTAATCATGCCGATGTTCTTGTTCTCGGGCACATTCTTTCCACTCTCATCAATGCCAATCTACTTACAACCCATTGGTTGGATTTCACCTTTGTGGCATGCAACAGAACTTGGGCGTGAAGCAGCATTTGATTATGGAATCAGCAATCTCATGGTTGCGGTTCACTTAACTTTCTTGTCTACCTTGGTAGCAATTGGAATTACCCTTTCGATGCGCCAATTTGAACGGAGGTTAGCAAAGTGAGTGCTGCTGTTGAAGTTGCAGAAAAGAAAAAGTCCAGCGCCATGTATGCGGGCCGTCCTTATGTGTTGCTAGAAAGAGGTTGGTTGGCATTTAGATCTTCAACGTGGATTCCTGTTGTTACCGGCTTTGTTGAGCCAGTTCTATTTCTTTTAGCTTTTGGGTATGGAATGGGAAATCTTGTTGGAGATGTCACTGCAGGTGGCACAACAATTGATTACACATTATTTATTGCACCTGGTTTACTGGCAAATAGTGCGATGAACGGTGCTATTTATGATTCAACCTGGAATGTCTTCTGGAAACTCAATGAATCCAAGCTATATAAGACAATGCTTTCGACTCCCCTTGGGCCGCTAGATATTGCTCTCGGTGAGATCAGCTGGGCATTGATTCGTGGTCTGGTCTACTCACTTGGTTTCCTCACTGTCGTCACCGTTCTTGGGCTCACCCCAAGTGTTTGGGCGTTGCTAGCAATCCCTGCCGCCTCACTAGTGGCATTTGGGTTTGCCTCATTTGGTATGGCGGTTACCTCTTACTTCAAGACCTACCAGCAAATGGGCTTCATCAACATCATCCTTCTACCGATGACACTGTTCTCGGGCTCTCTCTATCCAATCTCTGTCTATCCAGATTGGGTCGAAAAGATCATCATGGTTTTGCCTTTGTGGCATGGCATTGAATTGGTTCGTGCGTTCTGGTTTGGAAACATAACTTCAGGAGTTCTTGTTCACATCGCTTACTTCGTCGCGATGATTGCTGCAGGACTCTTTGTCACATCACGCAGATTGCGCGCGCTCTTCCTTCGTTAATCAACACTAAAGGTTGCATCAGGAACCAATGCAGGACATTTCCAACCAGGTGCGATTACTGGTTCAAAGTGCCACCATTCATTTTCAAAGACGCGGCACAAACCAAACTTTGATCCATTAACTTCTAACCAGCCAGCACCAACTGGTTCATCTGGATAATTAACATCTATTGCAACTCCCCAGGGATGATGTGAAACAAAAGG
>CAIXVA010000099.1 GCA_903922745.1 uncultured Actinomycetes bacterium | reverse complement strand
TGCTCTAGAGGCAATGAAAGTAGTCCATCCTGAACTGGATCGACCAGCAATTTTTGTATCTGTTACGAAATCTGTCAATTCATAGTGAGTTGCTAAAGCTTCAGTTATTTCTCTTATACGGGGAATACGATAAAGATCGATAGCTTTCAAATTTCCTTCGCAGATGGATTCTGCTATAACCAATTCCTGAATGCAGTGTTCAAATTCATGGCGTAACACCTGTCTCCACACAGTGTTATGCACATCGGCTCGCGTAATACCTGACCTAAAGACCTTGGCAGCTTTGTAAATGTCCTCACAATACCCTTGCATGGCTTCAACGCGGAAATATATACCCCATTGTTTTGGGCCATATGAGTGATAGGGCTGATACCACGCTAAAACGTGCGGTGCAGGTTTGGATATATGTTTGGGTTCCGGACGTTTACCACTTCCGCTTCGTGCAGATCGATCCACGTCACTAGGTTCGTCAACTATGTCTTCAAAGTCGCTATCTGTAAATGTTGGCGGAAACTTGATTATTTTGTGAGCTGACTCCAGCGTGTCTAGAGACCCATCGCCGTCTGAAACCCTATTCATCAAATCCAAAAGTTCTGGAAAAGCCGTTTTTAGTAAATCATTTCCCACCGACATATATGCCCTTTCTGTCTCAAATATGCAACAGTCTCGATTATCGTAATACAGTCTGTCGATTGCTCAACGAAGACTCGGTTAAAATCAAGGCATTCATTGGAATTTTACTTCCAGCTCCCTAGGCCAACCTATTCTCTTGCTCTAAATTTGACTGAACTCTAAAGCTTTAAACTTCTCAGGCTGGTGCGTTAGCAAAATAATTTGTTGATCTTTCACTTGCTTTAGATATTCAATGAATGCAGCAATATTAGTGTCATCCATGTAAGCGAACTCGTCGTCAAGTATCAGGGGTAGCGGTTCTGCGCTGTCTGCAAGTCTGCAAATTGCCATTCTTAGAAGAATTGAAAGTGTTTCTTTAGCTCCTACAGATAATCGGCCAGTGTTTAGAGTCGTACTAGTTTTGGTCCTTGAGCTTATAGCAAGGTCATCACCGATACTTACAGAGAATCCGTCCTCATAAATGTCATCAATAAGGGTATTAATGACCCTTTGAAAGTTAGGGGCTAGGCGGGACCTTGTGTTCTGCCTGCTGGATTGGACGGTGCGGTAAATCAGGTCCAGAGTCTTCCTCTCAAGTTCCAATTTGCCAATTCTCTTCTCTGTATCAGCTAATTGTGCAAGCATTGTTGAATTCTTGTCTGCCTCATCACTATCGATTAAGGAGTCGATTTGTGCGGAAATGCGCGTTCTCGCTTCGGTCATTGTTATGGCTTGATCGATGGTCACTGGCTCAGAAGTGAGCGCCTTAGCCCACAAGACTTCGTGCTGACTTTTGTGTAGCTCCAATTCTTGAATTCTAGAAACAATTGATTCAAGAGCGCCGTGTCTTTCTGCTAGTTCATCCGCCTCTCCAACCAGTAACCATTTAGTTCGAATTTCTCTAGATTGCCTTAAGTTCTCTACCCTAATTTTCGCAAGAGCTGCAATATGTGCTTGATACTCACGATAGGTTTCATCGTTAATAGACCCGGACGTTACTGAAATTTCAGCAAGGTCACCAACTACATATTTCACACTTCTAGCGAGGGGGTACTCTTTATAGTCCCCAGCTTTAAGGTTCGGATTACCATCCTCATCTTGAAGAACAAACTGATTCAAAGCTGTGATGGAAAGCGTTCCTTGACTTGAGATTGCAGTAAATGAACCAAAAGTATCCTCGAGAGTTTGATGCAGGCCTTCAGTCCAATTAGCAGGTATTTCAATTGGGTTTAGAGTTAGCATCG
>CAIXVA010000098.1 GCA_903922745.1 uncultured Actinomycetes bacterium | reverse complement strand
TATAAATCGCCGTTAACAACAATGCCTCCACCAATACCAGTACCGACTGTAAGCATCATCATATGATTTTGATTGCGGCCAGCTCCAAACTTTGCTTCACCCCAAGCTGCGGCATTGGCATCATTCTCGATTACTACTGGTAGACCAATCAGTGCTGTCAGCTCTGCATCTAAATTAACGCCGTTCCAGTCTGCGATGTTAGGTGTTGCAAGCATTGTCTTGCGATCCGATGAAACAAATCCTGCAGCAGATACACCAATTGCTGCGACTTCACATTGAGACATAAGTTCTAGTGCTGTTTCGGCAATTGTTTGAGTTAAAGCTTGACCACCTTGACGAGGAGTATCTTTACGGGCGGTTGCAAGGATCTTGCCACTTTCATCAACAACCCCACCCAGAACTTTTGTTCCCCCGACATCGATACCAATTGCATACGACATAGGAATTATCCCTCTAGATGAGTTTTGAGTTGTGACAACGCTGCATCAATCGTTGCCTTCTCTGCTTTCTGTCGCATCATTGCGGGAATAGGCATTGATAGTGAAACCTCTAATTCATATGTCACTTCAGTTGTATCGTCATCAATGCTCTTGATTGAATACATTCCATCCATCCCTGTTAGTAAGTCAGCTTCATCTAAAGAGAAGCTCAACTTGCTTGGAGCCCCGCTCCAGTCGTAATCCAAAGTTGGACGATCTTTCATCATGCCGGCATCAATACTCATCTTTATTTTGGTAATTCGCCCTTGATCGTCACGGGCAATCGCCTCGGCTGACTTAATTTGGGAGGACCAATCGGGGTACTTGTCTAAGGCAAAAAGTGCCTCTTGTACTGCGTTGATTGGGGCATCAATGGTGACTGTCGCTTTGCTGAATTCGGCCATGACGCAAGGCTAACCTATTTACCTTTCCTCATTGCTCACGCTAGCGTTCGCCCATGAATGAAATCACAATCCCTCCACTTGTTCCGGCTGCAACCGCTGGAAACCTTACAAATCTGATCGCAGAACGTGCCTGGTTTGAACCAGAGCGCATCACTATGTCCCGCCCATTGGGCGAAGGATGGCAACCGGTAACAGCCCGCGAAGTTGATGAAGAAGTTCGTGCGACTGCAAAGGGATTAATTGCATCAGGTGTTCAGATTGGTGATCGTGTTGCGATCATGGCGCGTACTCGATATGAATGGACGATTTTAGATTTTGCTACCTGGTATGCCGGTGGTGTTGTCGTACCAATTTATGACACTTCATCAGCCGAACAAGTCGATTGGATTCTCAATGACTCTCATTCCGTCGCTATCATTGTTGAAACACCTGCACTTCGTGATCTAGTCCAGACAGTTTTGCCATCGCACACCCGTAATGTCTGGACGATGACAGATGACGTATTAGCAATTTTGCGTGAAGCAGGTAAGCACATCGGTGATGATGAAATCGATCGTCGTCGCAATGCCGTGACTCCCTCATCGCTTGCAACTTTGATCTACACCTCAGGAACAACTGGTAAGCCAAAGGGAGTGCAGTTAACTCATGCTAATTTCCTTTCAGAGACTGGAAATGTTGCACAAGGTGCAAGTGAACTTTTCCTCAAGCCTGGTGGATCAACACTTCTGTTCTTGCCAGTAGCTCACGTATTTGGTCGAATGGTTCAAATTGGAGCCATTGCTTCAGGTCTTCACATGGCACATTGCAGCGATCCTGCAACCCGCTTGCCAATGGATCTAGCTTCATTCAAACCAACATTTGTTTTGGCAGTTCCTCGAATCTTTGAAAAGATCTATAACGGCGCAGAAGCTCGCGCAGAAGCTGCCGGTAAGGGAAAGATTTTCAAAAAAGCTGCAGATGTGGCAATCGCATACTCTGAAAGCTTAGATAAGAAATCAATATCCCCTGTTCTTAAGTTTAAGCATGCAATCTTTGACAAGCTCGTCTACAGCAAACTCCGTGCCGGAATGGGCGGAAATGTGGAGGCAGCTATTTCAGGTGGAGCACCTCTTGGTGTGCGCCTCGGACACTTCTATCGCGGTGCTGGCGTAACAATTCTTGAAGGCTACGGCCTAACTGAAACAACAGCGGGTGCAACTCTTAACTTGTATGGGGCACATCGTGTTGGTTCTGTTGGAAAACCAATTCCAGGAACTTCAATCAAGATTGCAGATGACGGTGAAGTCCTCATTCGTGGACCTATTGTCATGCAGGGCTATTGGCAAAATGATGCCGCAAATTCAGAAGTATTTGATGGTGAGCGTTGGTTTAAGTCTGGCGATCTTGGAAAAATAGATGATGAAGGCTTCCTCTACATCGTTGGACGTAAAAAGGAAATTATTGTGACCGCCGGTGGAAAAAATGTTGCACCAGCAGTTCTCGAAGATCGCCTACGTTCCCATCCACTTGTTAGCCAATGCATGGTTGTCGGCGATAACCAGCCATTTATTGCAGCACTCATAACCATCGATCCAGATGCACTTAAGGCATGGGTTGTTAACCACAAGAAGGATGGCGCATCAATTAATGATTTGATTAATGATCCTGATCTGATTGCCGTTATTCAAACTGCGGTTGATGAAGCAAATAAGGCTGTTTCTAAAGCTGAGTCAATTCGTAAATTTACTATCCTTCCGGTGGACTTCACAATTGCAGGCGGCCATCTAACCGCCAAGCTTTCTGTTAAGCGTCACGTCGTAGCTAAGGAGTTTGCGCAAGAAATCGATGCACTATTTACTACATGAACGATAGGCGGGTAATACTCGCTCAAGAACTTCATGATGGAATCGCCCAGGAC
Organism: uncultured Actinomycetes bacterium; assembly: GCA_903922745.1. Classification (GTDB taxonomy): domain Bacteria; phylum Actinomycetota; class Actinomycetes; order Nanopelagicales; family Nanopelagicaceae; genus Planktophila. Next base: position 5,795 of record CAIXVA010000098.1, on the reverse strand, counting down.
CTAGTTGGCCTGGGCTTTTCCATTGATTCAATCATTGCAAACAGCCAAGATCCTCAAACTAAAGACGCATTGCGTGTACTTCGATTTACCATTACCGAATTGATCGAAAAGGTACGTCTAGAGATTCACCAGCTTCGTACAGCAAGTAATCTCATAACTGAGACTGCGGCAACCGATTACATGTACGAATTGCTGCGCGCGATCTCGGAAATACTCCGCAATGTTTCAGAACATTCATTGGCATCACATCTCTCGATTCAAATTTCAGACAATGGGATTGGTGGTGCTGAAAGTAAAGAGGGAAATTTTGGTCTGATTGGCATACACGAACGAATCGCTCGATTAAATGGGGATATCCATATTGACTCAAATGAACAGGGAACGAAAATAAGGATTGAACTGCCTTTGGAAAGGTGACAATGAAGGTCCTGATCGTCGACGACCATGCCGTTGTACGGCACGGGTTAAAATCGGCGATTCAAGCACATGGCCACAGCGTTGTTGCTGAGGCAGGATCGATCAATGAGGCACAAGCTTTCATGGCCAAAACAAATCCAGATCTAATTATCGTTGATATAAATCTTCCAGACGGATCTGGGTTTGATTTGGTCACTTGGTCTCGCAGAGTTTCGCCAACAACTGCAATAGTGATACTGACATTAAATGATTCTGCCGATTATGTCCGTGCTGCACAGCGAGCCGGTGCCAATGCCTTCATTGTTAAGTCCGCTCCCCTAACCGACCTGATTGCGGCCATTGATTTTGCAGTTTCTAGCCCAACATCGTTTAGCAGCAAGCATATTTATACCTCAGATACCGACATTGGACTTAGCGCCAGAGAAATTGATGTATTGCAGTCAATCAGCCTTGGATTAAGTAACACTGCAATTGCAGCGAATCTATTTATTTCTGTTTCAACAGTGAAAACCCATGTCTCATCTATTCTGCGCAAATTGAAAGCAGGAAATCGGGTTCAAGCCTTAACAATTGCTCGCGAACTTGGGCTACTTACCTAATAAATCTTCAAAATCCTTTGACCATATTTCCCAACGCCAGTTATCGATAATCCACTGACGCCCAGCAATACCCATTCTTTTAGCCAAATCAGAGTTAGTTAGAAGCTCAACTGCAGCAGCTGCGATTTGTTTATTGTCGGTTCCATCAACAACTAAACCTGTTTCGCTCTCCAGTACAGCATCGGGTGCTCCACCTGAACTTCCTGCAAGCACTGGTAATCCACACGAACTAGCTTCAAGATAAACAATCCCAAGTCCTTCTACTTCAAGGCCCATTAATCGTGAACGGCTGGGCATGGCAAAAATATCTCCGACGCATATGTACTGTGGAAGCTCTGCGTAGTGAATTCTGCCAATGAAAGTCACTGAATCTTCAAGCCCATACTTCGTCACTAACTTTTGCAGATACTCGCGATAAGGACCTTGTCCAACCAACAGCAAATGTGCGGTGGGCACTGCTTTAAGAATTGCGGGCATAGCTTCAATTAAATGATCTTGGCCCTTGCGATGAACCAATCGTCCAACAGAGACAATAACTTTTTTATCCGACAGCCCCAGCGACTTTCGAAGTTTTGATGCATCAGTTGGAATGAAATGATTCACATCAATCCCTGGTGCAATTTTGACCATAGAACGTTGGGCTTTGTCGCTTAAACCTTTTGCAATTGCCTTGCGAGTGAAATCTCCCAAATATGTAAGTACGTCAACTGTCGAACCAATTCGGCGCAACAAAAGCTTGAATGGAAAAACTTTCGCCCACCACACTTCATGCCCATGGGTCAGGGCAACTGTGCGCACAACCCCAGCTCGCTTCATGCCAGCAGCTAACAGGCCTAATGGCGCGGCAGCTCCGAATGCTGCTGTTGTAATTCTTTGATCGCGAATTATTTTCTTCAATTGTGATGAAACCCTTGGTGTTGGTAACAGAATCTTTGCTCGATCTCTAATTACGCGGACTCCATAATTGGCTAACCAATCGGCGTCATATAGTTCTGAGTTTTCTTGCGCCGATGTATAGACAATCGTTTGGCCATGAGGGCGACGTTGGATCAACCCAATGACGAAAGTTTCTATCCCGCCTGCTCGTGGACCAAAGTCATTGGTGACAAAGAGGACTGGACTAGAAACGGCGTGCTCCAACCAATCGTTTGCTACCAAGAGAACCGCTTTCTGCCACCTTCACTCGAGAACCCGATCGAGGTGCATGCACCATTTTTCCTCCGCCCAAGTAAATACCGACGTGAGACACAGGGCGACCAAAGAACAGAAGATCACCTGGCTTCAATGAACTCAGCGATACTTTTTTACCCATCCGAGACTGCGCGGCAGATGAGTGCGGCAAAGAAACGCCAGCTGATTCGTATGCACGCATCGTTAAACCTGAGCAATCCCATGTCACCATGCCTGCGGCTCCAAAGACATATCGATCACCAATTTGCTTCAATGCATATTTAAGCGCAAGACCGGCTCGACCTGAAACACCATTGGCGCTCTTTGCAGCTTCCAATGACGATGCTTGATCCGCGTTTTCTTGATCCTCGGCTAATTTGGCCAATCGTTCACGTTCGGCTTTAGTAAGCTTTGATAGAAGTTGTTCGGCCTCTGCTAACTTGCTTTGAGCAATTGCAGACTGTGCTGCTAACTTTTTCTGGGCCGCAGCTACTAACGCAATTTTGTCGTTGACCGTCAATGTTGTCGCATTTAATCGTTGCTGAGCTGCTTCAAATTTTCTTAGCTGTGCAGATTTTCTACGAGTGATCGCATCTAAAGCTCCTGCAGATGAGAGGTACAGCGTTGGATCACTGGAAAAAAGTAATTCAAAGCTTTGGCCAAATCCTCCGGATTTATATTGTTCGATCGCAATCGTTCCTAATGATCTTTGAAGAGTTGAAACCGTTTGACCTTGAATCTCAGCCTTAGCCTTTATGCCATTGAGTGTCTTGGTCAGCCCGGCTAACTTAACCTTTGCTTCTTGGGCGCCTTCAGCAGCCGTTGTCGCTTCCTCTTCTAATTGGCGAACCTTGGCTTGAACCTGAGCCAAACTTTGGGCGGCGTGTGCCGAGACAGGCGCAATGACTCCAGCAACCATCGCCAGAACTACAACTAGGCGCAGGGAAAATTGGCGCAGGGAAAAAGACATGGGTGCAAGGCTAACCGCGCCTAGACCCCTATCTCAACCTCATACCGCTCTTTCAGGCTGTGAATTCAGAGGGAACTACGCCCCACGAGCGTCAAACTGAAGCGGTGGGGTTAATCCACTATCGGCAAGAACGGTGAGAGCCGACAGTGTTGCGTCGCTGATATCAGCTGAGGGTTCGAGGAAAAAGGCAACGACACATGTATTACATGCGATCGTAGCCATGGTGCATTTGTTGCAATCGATGATCATGGAAATAAATGTAAAGGCTGCCACTGACAGATTATCGAAGTGAAGTAGCGGGGTGTAGGCAATAATTGCCGGTGTGAGCATCGTTGCGACTCTTGTGGTTGGGGCCGATGGCTCAACCTCACAAGAAAGCCGTTCCGCTGGGATTAGTTCGGCAGCCGATCGTCAGGTATTTCTGCAACGCCGCCGTGAAGTTGATTGCATCATTGTTGGTGGCAATACAGCCCGCCATGAACCGTATAACCGAACTCCTGTGCCGCTAGTGGTGATTTCACGCTCACTTGTAAATCCTGTCCAAGGCAACCATTTGGCACTGTTCTGGAACTGTTCCCCGGTTGAAGCAGTTAAAAAAGCCCGCACACAATTTGGCGAGAAGATTTTAATCGAGGGTGGAATATCAATGATCGATGAACTCATTGATCATGGCGTCATTGATCAACTTGAACTCAGTGTCACTCCCGCAACTGGGGGCGATGGCAGAATTGATTGGAAAGCACTGATCGCAAAATTTGCTCATTGCCAATCGCGCGAAGTTGAAGGAACCTATTTCTATTCAGCCCACAACTAAAAAGCTGAAATAATAGAAACACCGGTTACTGCCAAGGCGATTCCGACATACTGAATTGTGTGCAGCCTTTCCTTCAAAAACTTGAAGGCTAGTAGTGCGGTAGCAATTGGATACAAAGAACCAAACACCATAGCCACTGACACCAATCCCTTTGTGCAGGCAATTCCTAGTAATAAATTGGCAAGAAAATCTGCAGCTCCAATAAAGATTAATGCGGGCATTTCCTGCTTTGAAAAATTTCCTGTGGTTTTATACTTGATTGCAAGTGCAAAGGTTACAAAAAACGTTGCAGCTCTCATGGAAACCATTGTGAGAAGAGCGCTACTTTGGGATCCGATTGAAATAAAAGTGAGGGCACATCCAAAACCAGCAGCTGCTCCTAAGGCAAGCATTAGCGGTTTAAGCGGTAAACCATTTGAAAGTTCTGGACCGCTTGCACAAAAAACACCAATTAATGCAACGACAATTCCAATTGAGGTGATTGTCGACAGTGCATCTCCATTGACTAACGCATAAGCCAATGGAATGACGGCGCTCATCGAGCTGATAGGCGAAACAACTCCCATCCGACCAGTTGATAAACCTTCATATAAACAAGCAAGCCCGATATACCCGAAAAACCCAGCTAATACTCCGGGAATCAGGAATCCATCAAAGCCCAGAACTTTGCCATTCCAATCACCTGAAACCAGAACAATCAAAATTCCAACAATAAGTCCAATAACTTGAGAAAAACCAAGGACGGCAAAGGGATGATGTTTCTTACTGAGACGGCCTGCAAAAAAATCTGAGGTCCCCCACATCGCACTTGAAAGTAACGCCAACAGCGAAGCCATTGAGCAAGGTTACAGCCCCGCCTCCCATAAAACGCTGCATTAATTCTTTATCCTGAGGTAGTGGATGCGAATGCTTTTGAGAGATTAGTCGATCATCTTCGTACCTTTACACCGCGGGCAGAAGTTTCTCTCATCGAAGTCCCCGCCCCTCAAAAATTAGCAACATACTCTTTTGCATTCTCTGCCGATGTCTCCAATGGCCTTTTAGCTGATGAAGAGGACGAGGTTGCAAATGGTCGCTTCGTTCTATTGCACGAACCAGGTGGGCAAGCGACATGGGATGGCGAATTTCGATGCGTTACCTTTGTTAGCGCGGATGTAGATCCAGTGATGCAAGAGGATCCATTATTACCTGAAGTTGGCTGGAGCTGGTTTCTAGAATCGTTAGAAAGAAATCAATGTGTTTTTAATGCGCCCAGCGGCACCGTTACTCGTGTATCCAGCGCATCGTTTGGCAAATTGTCACCTCGCAATGATGACGCCGAAATTGAAATCCGTGCCTCGTGGACACCCATCATCACCGAGCCACAAGAGTTAATGAAACATATTGAAAGTTGGTGCAACTTAATTTCAGAGGTTGCAGGATTACCGCCGGTTCCTGAAGGCGTCTCTGCCATTTCATCTGCGCGCCGACAATAATCATGACCGAAGAAATTATCGTTGTACCTTTACTGCAGCCTGCCGAGGGAACGCCACCAGTAATTGATACTGAATCCAGTTTTAAGGATGCACTGACCCAATTAGCACAAGGTAATGGTCCATTTGCCGTTGATGCTGAGCGTGCTTCAGGATTTAGATACAGCGCCCGTGCATATTTGATCCAGATCAAAAGAACAAATGGTGGTTTACACCTGATTGACCCAATTCCTTTTGGCCCTGGTCACGAACTCTTTGCTCAGTTAAATACATTGGTGAATACTGATGAAGTCATTTTGCACGCAAGTACGCAAGACCTGCCTTGTCTGCGTGAATTAGGGATTAATCCAGTT
>CAIXVA010000097.1 GCA_903922745.1 uncultured Actinomycetes bacterium | reverse complement strand
GCACTACCAACAAGTGATTTAGTCTTACAAAGCTTTAGACCTGGTAAAAACTCAATTGTGACTCTTGGTAGCCAAGGAGCCGTCTATGTTTCCGCTGATGGTCAATTAACTAAAGTAGGTGCACCAAAAGTAACAGCGGTTGATACAACAGGTGCTGGTGATGCATTTGTTGGGACTTTTGCCTACTCACTTGCAAGTGGCAAAGATCCAGTCACAGCGATGACACTAGGAATCAAAGTTGCATCTTTGAGTGTTACAAGAAAAGGTGCGCAATCCTCATACCCACATCAAGCAGAAATAGCCACACTTTCATAACCACGCAAAACAAAAGTCGGTCTGCGAATCGCATCTCCTGCTAATTGCATGTTCGGAAACTTTTCCCACAACCCAGGCAAGGAAACACTCATCTCAAGACGGGCCAATGGAGCACCTAAGCAGAAGTGAATGCCTGCACCAAAACCAATATGAGGGTTTGGATCCCGGGTTAAATCCATTGTTTCTGGGCTAGAAAACACTGATTCATCACGGTTTGCAGAGCCTATGAGGGCGGCAATCTTTTGTCCTTCTTTAATCTGGACTCCCCCAATTTCTGTATCAGCTGTTGCGGTTCGTTCAAACATATGTAGCGGTGCATCAAAGCGCATGAACTCTTCTAGCGCTGTGTCGGTAATGGCTCGAGGATCATTGCGCAGCAAAGCAACTTGATCTGGGCGTTGCAAGGCTGCAACCATTCCATTACCAAATGCGTTCACACTTGCCTCGTGTCCAGCATTGAGTAGCAACACGCAGGTAGCAACTAACTCGTGCATGTTCAACTTCTCGCCGTTCTCCTCGACACTTGCAAGATCTGAAATCAAATCTGCCCCCGGTGTCTTCTTGCGGCTCTCAGCTAACTCGCGAACATAATCGGCAAACTCTTTAGCAGCTTGTTTGGCTTCATTTTGGTATTGCTGACTTGGGTTTACTTCATACATTTTCACGATTGCCTGTGACCAAGGTCGAAGTAAGTGTTCTTCTGATTCTGGAAACCCCAAGAGATCGGCAATGATCTTTACCGGTAATGGTTCGGCGTAATCTGCAATCAAATCAAATGTTTGACCTGACTTAACCTTTTCACCAATGGCATCAAGTAGTTGCTCGGTGATCCGTCCAACAGCAGGACGCATGCCTTCTATCTTTTGACGATTAAATGCCTTTGCTACTAATGAACGAAGTCGAGTGTGCTTAGGTGGTTCGCTATCTAAAATCGAATCAGCGTGTAGCCAGTTAAAGATTTCCCATTCAAACTCTGGGCTTTTTTCCTTAAATATTCTGCCTAATGATTTATTGCGAAAAACATCATTGGCATCGACGTGACGGGCAGCCAGGAACATCTGCATTCCCTCATGCCACACAGGTTGTCCTTCTGCACGAAGTTCTTTCAGCGCTGGGTATGGATCTGTTACAAAAGCTGGGTCGTTGAAATCAATCATGAACCAGATGAAACCTTTGCATACCCTGGCTTGATAATCTGCTCGATGATTTTCAAACGTTCTGGGTAAGGGATAAAGGCGCTTTTCATAGCGTTAATGGTGACTCTTTGGAGCTCGGCAAAATCCCAATTGAAGGCCTTGACCGCCTCTTCCATCTCAAAAGACATAGATGTTTGGCTCATCAAACGGTTATCGGTATT
>CAIXVA010000096.1 GCA_903922745.1 uncultured Actinomycetes bacterium | reverse complement strand
GCTAAACAGTTCATTACTGTTCCGAGCATTCCCATGTAGTCGGCGCGAGAGCGATCCATTCCGCGCTGTGAAAGTTCAGCACCACGGAAGTAATTTCCGCCCCCAACAACGATTGCTACCTGTACGCCACTTCGAGCAACGTCAGCGATTTGCTTTGCAATATCTTGCACAACATCAGGATCAACACCGATGCCTTTAGCTCCGCCAAAAACTTCTCCAGAAAGTTTAAGGAGCACTCTGCGATACGTACCTCTTGTACCGGGCATGAGTGCTCCTCCAACTTTTAATTATTCGGCTATTAACCGCTGGTTGTTATTCTAAGTCTAAGCGATCCGACCTAGACCTTATTGACCCACGCGGAAGCGATGGAAAGCCTTAACAGCTGTTCCGGCCTCATCGAGGATCTGCTTAACAGTCTTCTTTGCATCCTTAGCAAATGACTGCTCGATCAAGGAAACTTCCTTAACAAAGCCAGCCACTCGGCCTTCGATGATCTTTGTAAGAGCAGCCTCAGGCTTGCCCTCTTCGCGCGCTGTTTCTTCTGCGATACGGCGCTCGTTTTCAATCAAGTCAGCAGGAACTTGTTCGCGATTAACAAACTGCGGCGCAAATGCTGCAATGTGCTGTGCGATGTCCTTGCCAACTTCAGCTGCATCCTTTACAAGCTCAACCAACACACCAACCTGTGGTGGAAGATCTGGGCTTGTACGGTGCAAATAAATTCCAACTGGTGAATCCTTGATTACAGCAATTCGGCGAACCTCAATCTTCTCGCCCAATGTTGCATTTGCTTCATCAACTGTTGCAGAAACGGTTTTACCGTTAGCCATAGTTGATGCCAAGAATGATTCAACTGAATCAGATTGCGCGTTTTGAAGATGGGCAAGAAGCTCATCTGCAAGTGCCACAAAACGCTCACCCTTTGCAACGAAGTCTGTTTCACAGTTCAGTTCGAGCATTACGCCAAGGTTGCCCTCGACCTTTGCAACAACTGCACCGTTTGAAGTTAAGCGACCTTCGCGCTTTGTAACGCCTTTGAGTCCCTTAACACGGATGAGATCAAGCGCCTTGTTGTAGTCGCCATCTGCTTCATCAAGAGCTTTCTTGCAATCCAGCATTCCTGCTGCAGTTGCTTCGCGAAGCTTCTTTACATCTTCAGCTGTGTAGTTAGCCAATTTACGCCTCCGGTGTTGTTGGTGCTGCAGCTGGAGTCTCTGATGGAGTTCCAGCAAGAATTTCATTCTCCCAATCAGCCAAAGGCTCGCCCGCAGCAACTTCTGCTGGTGCATCACTCTTTGTCTCAGCCTTCACATTTGCAGAACGTGCCTGTAGGCCCGCAGCAATTGCATCGGTGATAACGCGTGTTAGCAAGTCGATTGAACGAATCGCATCATCGTTACCAGGAATCTTGTAATCAACTTCATCTGGATCGCAGTTTGTATCCAAGATTGCGATAACAGGAATACCAAGCTTCTTAGCTTCCTGAACTGCTAGGTGTTCCTTCTTTGTGTCAACAACCCAAATTGCTGAAGGCAACTTAGTCATGTGACGAATACCGTCTAGGTTCTTAAATAGTTTTTCACGTTCGCGGCGAAGAACAAGGAGTTCCTTCTTTGTTAGAAGTAGATCGTTCTTCTCTTCTAGAGCTTCTAGCTCCTTGAGGCGCTGAATACGCTTGTAAACAGTTGGGAAGTTAGTAAGCATTCCGCCTAACCAACGCTCTGTAACTGTTGGCATTCCAACACGTGCAGCGTGGTTGATGATTGGCATGTGTGCTTGCTTCTTTGTTCCAACGAACAAAACGTGGCCACCCTTAGCAACTGTGTCCTTAACAAATTCATATGCTGAATCGATAAGTGCAAGTGATTGCTGGATGTCGATGATGTAGATGCCATTACGCTCTGTGAAAATAAAGCGCTTCCTCTTTGGGTTCCATCGACGAGTCTGGTGTCCGAAGTGGACTCCGCTGTCGAGGAGCTCTCGCATTGTTACAACTGCCATGACGGCATACT
>CAIXVA010000095.1 GCA_903922745.1 uncultured Actinomycetes bacterium | reverse complement strand
TAGCAAATCTGCATATCGCGATGCTGTTAGGTGTTCCAAGATTTCTGCAACGGTCCATGCGTCATTAGGTGCTGTCAGTTTCAGACAGGAATCTGGTTGCTCTGCAATTCTATCGAAGACATAATTATTGGCCCAGGCTAAGTGACGGAATAAACGATCAGTGACTACATCCATTGGGCGAGATTACTTGACCATAATAAAAAAAGACACCCCCGCCAATCAAGAGGCAGAGGTGTCTTTTATTAAAAATTAGAAGAGGTTAATTCCACCAAACTTAAACCCAATAGCTTGAGTCGCTGTCTTGTCGGTCGCGTTGTGATCATTTGTTACATAGATGATGCACTTTGTGTGGATGCAATCTCCGCCTTTGAAGTACTTATCAACTTTAAGAGTCAGCTTTCCTGTGCCTGGCGTTGCGCCCATCTTCTGATCTGCAGGCAGATTTGAAACCCACAGCTTTGAAGTCTTAGCTGGGTTACATACAGCCGGTTCTGTCTTGCCCGTTTCGATTCCCATGCATTGTGAAATATAAATTCCGTGCTCTGCTGGAAGCCCCGAAACAGTTAGTGTTACTGCACCAGTTTTTGTAGATACCTTGCTTGGATTAAGAACTGTTACTTTTACAGCAGCCTGAGCGCTTTGCATGCCAAGGGCTAGCAAAAGTGCCGAGACAATCGCAATCTTTTTCTTCATGGTCTCTCCGATTCATATATTTAGAATGAAATGTAGGTGTTCGTCTTAGGTCTTGCATCTTCAAAAGGTGTGACTTAAGTCCTGTTTTAGTAGGCTTAAACAATGCTGGGTGGAATTAATAACGGGTTGTTTTTGCAATCCTTTGGCGGCTTTATTGGACTTGCCTTATTGATACTCGTTTTGAAGTGGGGTTTCACAAGTAATAAGAAGTTAATTATCACTCCGATCAAAGCTGGCAAGAAAGATCAATATGGTCTACTTAAACCACTGCCAACCCCAGGCAATTACATTGAGGCCCAGATGGCATTACAAAAGCTCGTTGATTCCAATATCAAGGCCACGTTGACGCAAACGCTAGATGGGCCTCAGTTAATGGTCTTTGAAAAAGATCTAGGCATAGCCCAATCTGTCTTGAAGAATTAACATGCCGTTAACCGTTTCCTCCGCGATTACGCATAAGTACGGGTCAAGAATGTCACTGCTTCCCCGCCCATGTTCGGTACTAGAAGGGAAGTTGTCATGTCGTCACTAATTGATTTTCCAACTTGCTATGTATGCCGTTCTATTGAGTTGGAAATTGTTACAAATGATGAGTTTGGTCCCATGACCCTATGCGGTGAATGCGGATACTCATGGATTGCTAAGTTCGAAGATTTCGAGCAACCAATCCTGCGCAGCGTAGCTTCGTAATTTAGCTACCGTTACTCGTGGTGGAAGTCTTCTCCACGTCCCTTTTTAAAGCGATTCTTCTTAAATCGCTGGCTTTCACGAAGCCAGCGAAGATAGTCAATGAACTCTTTTAACTTTTTCACTAGACCAACGAACCTCTCATCTCAAAGGCCTGGGCAACGCGCTCAACGGAAACAATAAATGCAGCGGTGCGCAGGTCTACTGAGTACTGCTTAGAAACTTTGTGAACATTGCCAAATGCTTTTTCCATACGCATATCTAACTCGCGGCGGAATTTGTCAATGGGCCAACTAAACTCTTGAATATTTTGAGTCCATTCAAAGTAAGAACCCATAACACCGCCAGAATTTGCCAAAATATCAGGAACGATCAAAACGCCTTGGGCTCGAAGTTCGCGATCTGCTGCAATTGATAGCGGTTGATTGGCCCCTTCAATAATGAAACTTGCGTTGATCTTGTCCATATTATTTTCATTAATAACACCGCCTAGGGCAGCTGGGATCAAAATATCGCACTTGATCTCTAGAACTTCGGCTGCCCCAATACGCTCTTCTGCCTGAACATCTGCAAGAGATTTTTGATTAAAGATTGCAGCGATATCAATTCCCCTTTTATCAACAATTCCTCCAGAAACGTCGGAGATAGCAATTACTTTCATGCCAAGTTCTTGGCACACAAGAGCTGCATATCGACCGACATTTCCAAAGCCTTGAATTGCAACTGTTGCGCCTTTAACTTTCACATCGTTTTTTTCTAAAGTTGCGGCTGCAATTTGTGCGACTCCACGACCTGTTGCTTCCTCACGTCCCGGTGCTCCGAACAGTTCAACTGGCTTGCCAGTTACACATGCAGGTTGAAAGCCTTCAAGTCTGTGGAACTCATCCATCAGCCATGCCATCGTCTTTGCATCCGTTCCCATATCTGGGGCCGGAATATCGCGATGGTGGCCGAGCACGTGGACTAGGGAACGGGTCCAACGTCGGATGATTTCTTCTTTTTCGATAGGAGATAGTTTTGAAGCATCGACTGCAACTCCACCCTTTGCTCCACCAAATGGAACATCAATCAGAGCTGTCTTCCATGTCATCAAAGATGCTAAAGCGCGGACTTCATCAAGATCTACATCTTGGTGAAAACGGATGCCGCCTTTGCGTGGTCCGCG
>CAIXVA010000094.1 GCA_903922745.1 uncultured Actinomycetes bacterium | reverse complement strand
GATTAGCAATGAGTCGTTCGTTTGAGGATCGTCATATTGGACCAACCTCACATGATGAGACCACCATGTTGGATGCGCTGGGGTACACCGATTTAGATTCCTTTATAAAAGATGTCGTTCCGGCAAACATTGCGATCAAGGGTGTCATCGAAGGAGCATTAGATAACGGCAAGAGCGAGGTTGAAGTTATCGCTGAGTTGCGATCCATAGCCTCTGAAAACAAAGTTTTCTCATCTTTGATCGGTACTGGCTATTACGGAACAATCGTTCCACCTGTTATCAAAAGAAATGTGTTGGAAAACCCATCCTGGTACACCGCATATACGCCGTACCAACCAGAGATCTCTCAAGGCCGATTAGAAGCGTTGTTTGCTTTCCAAACGATGGTCTGTGAGTTAACTGCATTAAATATTTCTAACGCGTCGATGCTCGATGAAAGTACTGCGGCAGCTGAAGCGATGACACTTGCTCGGCGTGCCTCAAAGTTAAGCGATGACGCTGTGTTTTTGATTGAAGAACATGTGCACCCACAGACAAAAGCTGTTGTCATAACCCGAGCAAAACCGCTGGGAATCAAGGTGGTTGAAATTGATTCTGGTCATGTTGTGCGCGATGGCTACGACGGTGAATTTTTTGGTGCGCTTTTGCAGTACCCAGATACAACAGGAACTGTCATTGATTACTCTGCCTTTGCAAATTATGCGCATTCTCGGGATGCATTAGTTATCGCAGCAACAGATCTTCTAGCGTTAACGTTGCTCAAAGCTCCGGGGGAGTGGGGCGCAGATATTGCCGTTGGTACTGCTCAGCGCTTCGGAGTACCAATGGGATTTGGTGGACCGCACGCTGGATTCTTGGCGGTACGCACGGGATTAGAACGTTCCATGCCAGGAAGACTTGTTGGTCAAAGTATCGATTCAACAGGAAAGCCGGCGTTTCGTTTAGCGCTGCAAACTCGCGAGCAACATATTCGCCGAGACAAGGCAACATCAAACATTTGCACCGCTCAGGTTTTGTTAGCAAACATGAGTGCGTTCTATGCAATGTGGCATGGACCAGTTGGCCTGAAAGAGATTGCACAACGTGTAAATGGTTTTGCAGCACGTCTTCATGCAGCAACTAACAAAAGAGACGATGTTGTTTTTGACACGGTTCATGTTGTGGTTCCGAACGCGGATGCAATTCATGCAAAGGCCGAGGCGAAGGCCATTAACTTCAGAAAAGTTAGCGCAACTGAACTGCGCATTTCATTTGATGAACAAACGACTGAAGAACTTTTTGCCGATGTTCTTTCAATTTTAGATGTCAAGGATGTGCCGGGGGAGAAGATCCCTGCAAAGTTCCTGCGCACAAGCAAGTACTTAACCCACCCGGTCTTTAACACCAACCACAGTGAAACCGCGATGATGCGCTACCTACGTAATTTGGCCGATAAAGATTTAGCACTAGATCGCACAATGATTCCTTTGGGCTCATGCACAATGAAATTGAACTCTGTAACTGAGATGGAAGCGGTTACCTGGCCAGAATTTTCTTCCCTTCACCCATTTGCACCCGCTGAGCAAAACATCGGTACTCGCAAATTGATCCAGCAGCTTTCTGATTGGCTAGTGGCCATCACTGGTTACGATGCGGTTTCTCTTCAGCCAAATGCTGGCAGTCAGGGAGAGTTTGCAGGTCTTCTGGCCATTCGTAACTACCATGATTCACGCGGCGATCAGAGTAGAAATATTTGCCTGATTCCATCTAGTGCGCACGGTACTAACGCGGCTTCAGCTGTTATGGCTGGAATGAAAGTGGTTGTAATTGATTGTGACGAGAACGGCAATGTTTCGGTAGAAGATATCAAGGCAAAGATTGCTGAACACTCGGGCGCACTTGCCGCTTTAATGATCACTTATCCATCAACACACGGTGTATTTGAGATAGCGGTTTCTGAGATTTGTGGACTGATCCATGATGCAGGTGGTCAGGTCTATGTCGATGGTGCGAACTTGAACGCTCTTGTTGGTGTTGCACAACCTGGAAAATTTGGTGCTGATGTTTCGCACTTAAACCTGCACAAGACTTTTGCGATTCCACACGGTGGAGGAGGACCTGGAGTGGGTCCAGTTATTGCGCGTGCTCACCTCGCACCGTTCTTGCCTAACCATCCAATGGATCTAACAGCTGGACCATCAACTGGACCTGGACCAATTTCTGGTGCGCCATTTGGTTCTGCCAGCATCCTTCCTATTTCTTGGGCGTATATTCGATTACTAGGGGGAGAAGGGTTAACTCACTCAACTCAGGTAGCGATCTTGTCGGCCAATTACATGGCAGCCAGACTGCAAGATTCTTATCCAGTTTTATATACCGGTTCTAATGGCCGCGTTGCACATGAATGCATCCTTGATATTCGTGGGTTGACTAAGGATTCGGGTGTCTCAGTTGATGACATCGCAAAGCGATTGATGGATTATGGATTCCACGCTCCAACGATGTCATTTCCTGTTGCAGGTACCTTGATGATTGAACCTACTGAATCAGAGGACATCAGAGAGATTCACCGTTTTATTGACGCGATGATTTCGATTAGAGCTGAGATCCAAGAAGTCATAGATGGCACGGTGAGTATCGAAGGCTCAGCATTGCGCCATGCGCCTCATACAGCCCTTTCTGTGGTGACAAGCCAATGGGAGCGGGAGTACAGCCGTGAGAAGGGCGGATACCCAGTTGTTCTGGATGGTCTAATAGCCGGCGAATCAATTGGTTCACGCATGAAGTATTGGCCGCCTGTAGGACGCATTGATGGAGCCCATGGAGACCGCAATTTGGTCTGTGCCTGCACACCTTTGGATGATTATCGATAGGAGGGGCTTGTTGGCCTTTTCTTGTGTTACTTTACATAATGTAACTTATCGGCGTAAGGCATACGCTCGACGAGCTATGACCAACAGCCACATAAGCGTGAAAATCCCTGCCCAATCCCCATAACGATCCCGCGGTGAACTCTGCTCAATTAGCCCCACAGTCGCAGATATATGGTCAGCAGTTCCCATTGTCGTTTGATTCAAAATTTTTCCTTTGAAATCGATAATTGCTGAAATTCCTGTTGTCGACACAGAAACGATATTTCGAGAATGTTCGATGGCTCGGATCCTAGAAATCGACAATTGCTGGGCACTTTCTGCTGATGTACCAAAGGTTGCACTATTGGTTTGAACGACCAAGAGATTCGAGTTTAAGGCTGCTTGTGTGAGGATTTCATCGTCAAGTAGTTCGAAACATATTACTGGCGCGATCCTTGCTTGACCGATTGTGAAGATTTTCTGTCTATTTCCAGGTGAAAAATCATCAACTTGGTTGACCAAGGGTGAGATTTCCTTAGCTATAGAGCGAAGTGGAATGTACTCACCAAATGGCGTTAGGTGCTGCTTAACATAAACTTCTTGCGTTTTTTCACCCCATAATATTGAGGTGTTATGTAGTTTGTCGCCTTTTCCAACTATTGCACCAACGATTAATGGCTGATCAAAGGTTTGTAATTGATCAAAAACATCCTTGTTAGTAAACGGATCAACATCTACTGCATTTTCTGGCCAAACGATGAAATCAACTTTCGGTTTGTCGGCTAAAGCAATTCTTGTTTGATTTAGATGATTATTGAAAACTTGTTGCGCTCTTGCGTTGAAATCCAAACCCAATTGTGGAACATTTCCCTGGATCATAAGAACAGATGTTTGATTCGTTGTCATAACATTGATTGGAATCAGTAATACTAAAAGCGGCACAAGATAAAGAAAATCAATTTGTTTGTTTAAAATATGAAATGCAAAGCCGGCGATTAGAAGTGTTATCGCAGTAAGAGATATGGCTCCCCCTCGAGCAGCCATCAACGAATACGGAGCATCTGCTTGAGAATAGGCGATCCTGGCCCACCCAAAGCCTCCAAATGGAAATCGATTTCGGATCTCTTCAAGGATGACAAAGATTAAGGGGTATGCAGCAATCCCCCAAGGGCCAATTAGTGCCAAAGGTATATACAAAACTGATAAACCAATTGACAGAATAATCCACGGGGTCGAACCTACGTAAGTGCTTGTCCAATGCAACAACAAAGCGTTAAAAGTTAGTGCAAAGAGGAATGCCGATGACATTTTGCGATCAGTGCGGCCAATTGCGTACATATGAACAAGAATGCCGATAGGAGCTAGCCACCACTTCCCTATGGGTTCAAATGCGCCACTTAACAGCAATCCTGCTAAGCAAGAAAGAAGAAGATTTACCAACGACTTCTTACCAACCTAGAGCGCTGATCAACCGATCAACACTGGCGCCTAATGCGTAACGCTCTTTAAATTGATAAATTTCGGAAAGGTCATTTGGTGCCTTAGGAATTGCTAGAGCAACTTTAGGCAAAGGTGCATCACGAGCTACCCGTACCAACTTCGGTGCAATCTTTAAATAGTCAGCACCTGCAATAATTTTTTTCGCAAGAGCTGGTGGCAAAGAATCATGAGCAGAGTGGGCAGCCTGTAGGGCATCCTCCACTGTCGCAAAATTGTTTGCGATCACCGCTGCTCCTTTTTCACCAATCCCCTTGACACCAGGTAATCCATCTGAAGGGTCCCCACGAAACATCGCAAAAAGATCATAACGATCACCAGGAATCGCATATTTTTCTGAAACGTATCTGATGTCCACTAAATCATGTTGCGATATTCCCTTTGCCAAGTAGACAACTTTGATGTCTCGCTTGTCATCGACCATTTGGAATAGATCACGATCGCCAGTGACAATTCTTATAGGGCCCTTTTCAATCTCAGCGTAGGTTGCCATTACATCATCGGCTTCGTAATCATCAACGCCAACGACAGGTATTCCGAATAAATCAAGTAGATCAAGAAGGATAGGGATTTGTGGTGTGAGCGTTTCTGGCTCTTCTTCCTCATCCCCTTCTTCCTCAAGACGATTTGCTTTGTATGCTGGGAAAATATCGACTCGCCAACTAGGGCGCCAATCTCCATCAAGACATGCAACCAAACGGTTTGGCTTATAAACAGTCATCAATCTGGCAGTCATATCTAAATATCCGCGTATCGCATTAACGGATGTTCCATCAGGTGCTAATAATGTGTCCGGCATTCCGTAGTAAGCCCGATACCAAAGCGAGGCGCTATCTAACAACATCAATGTCATATTTCCCCCATTAAGTACGCAACAACACCTCGGTCGATTCGCTTGACCGCATCTTTACAAACAGGACGTAATTTATCGCTTGCACCAGCGATTTGATTGAGCAGATCGATCAACTGCTTTGTGGAACGCACAAAATCTCCTACCGACATATCCGTTCCCTTGAGAACGCTATTGAGTGAGTTACCACTCGCCCATTTATATGAAATAAAGCAGAAGCCAGCATCTGGCTCGCGCTGCGTTTTCACACCAAAATTACTTTCAATCTCCTCTAGCGCAGCCCATAAGGAAATCATTTCAGTAATCGTTGATTGCACTTTTTGGCTCGGCATTTTGGGAGCAAGATTTTCGGCGGACCGTGATTCGAAAATTACGCAGGATACGACGGATAACAATTCGGTCGCATTGAGGTCATCTAGCAGCCCACGACGAATCGATTCGGTCAACAAGAGATCGGCTTCTGCGTAAATTTTGGTCAATATCTTTCCTTGTGCGGTTGGTTTTTCCCCTTCGATATATTTCAGATGGTCCAAAACACGGCAGATTTGATCGAATGTTTTCGCAATAACATGTGTCCTGCTTTCGACTCGAACCGTTAGTCCATCATTTTCGCGCGTTAGTCGGCCGGCACGTTCTGCTAGTCGCGCATGATCTTCACGCTCGGCACATCCGTGCGAAGGATGATTCTTCATTGCCTTACGTAAATCCGCTAACTCGCCTTCCATGTGTCCACGTTGCCTGTTATCAAAAGTCTTTCGCTGATCTCTACGACTCAATAGAACTTCAACTTCCTTAATTGAACGTCGTAATCGTGCGTATTCTGCGAAATCTCCTAAATGACATGTTGATTCGCGAATCAGTTCTTCGATTGCAGATTCATTCTTGCGAATTTGACGTGTTAGTCCGACGACAGCTCGATCGGCTTGAAATTGCGCAAATGAAGATTCAAGTGATCTACGCGCACGTTCACGGCCGAACTGTGCAATCAGATTGATTGACATGTTGTACGACGGTGAAAATGATGACCGCAATGGATACGTTCGGGTCGATGCTAAGCCTGCAGCCGATGCAGAATCAACAGTGGGTGACCACTGAATTACTGCATTACCTTCGATGTCGATTCCACGACGACCAGCTCGACCAGTTAATTGCGTGTACTCCCCCGGTGTAATTGGCACATGTGCCTCACCATTGAATTTAATAAGTTTTTCCAAAACAACGGTGCGAGCTGGCATGTTGATACCAAGCGCCAATGTTTCAGTAGCAAAAACCGCTTTTACTAATCCACGTTGGAAAAGGTCCTCTACAGCCCCTTTAAAACTTGGCAGTAAACCCGCGTGGTGAGCGGCGATACCGCGCTCTAGAGCGGTCAACCATTCCTTAAAGTTCAGAACTTCAAGATCTTCTTCGGCAATATTTTGTGTATACCGAAGTGCAGTGCGCTTGATCTCTTCCCGTTCCTCCGGTGAAGTCAGGCGCAATCCAGCGTGCAAACATTGCTTAACAGCAGCATCGCAACCGATACGCGAGAAGATAAAAGTAATGGCGGGCAAAAGGCTTTCACCTTGCAATTTTTCGATTATGTCTGCACGTGAAAGTCGATCACTAGGTTCGGCAAATCGTCCCCTGCGATTTCTGCCGAGTGAAGCACGTCTAGTCATTTCCCGTTCACGGCTCAATACTTCGGGATTGACTCGTCCTGGTGCATCGAAAAGATCGAGCAATCGATTGCCAATTAACACATGCTGAAAAAGTGGAATCGGTCGGATTTCACTGACTATTACTTCAGTCTCGCCCCGGACCTCACCGAGCCACTCACCGAATTCTTCAGCATTAGAAACAGTGGCCGACAGCGAAATCACCTGAACGCTCTCCATCAAATGAATAAGTACTTCTTCCCATACTGCGCCACGGAACTTATCTGCCAGGTAATGAACCTCGTCCATAACGACGCACCCAAGATTTGTTAAGGTGTTTGAGCCTGCGTACAACATGTTACGCAGAACTTCAGTTGTCATCACAAGAATTTCCGCATCACCGTTGATGCTGGTGTCCCCAGTAAGCAAACCAACTCGATCTTCTCCGAATTTAGCAACGAACTCGGCATACTTCTGATTAGAAAGTGCTTTTATTGGGGTGGTATAAAAACACTTTCTTCCAGCTTGCAAGGCGTAGTAAGCCGCAAATTCACCAACAACAGTTTTGCCCGCTCCGGTAGGCGCAGCTACTAAAACACCTTTGCCCTCCTCTACAGCGTGACAGGCGGCTACTTGGAATGGATCAAATTCAAATTCAAAGGTGAGCAAAAAATCAGTCGTGATTGGATGCTGACCTCGCAATTTTGCCGCTGCGTAACGTTCAGCGGGCGTTGTCATGCGACCCAGGTTTCTACCGCATTTGGAATACATTCCACAGAGACCGGTAATTGACCAATCCGTTCACCATCTGAATAGGCAATAGCCTTGGATTCAATCCGAACTGATCTGCTTCGTACGATTTCTACCGCTGGATGTGAGATATGCGTTCCAGCAAAAACTCTAGGAAATACCTTAACGAATTCGACTTTTGAAATAGGGTGCAAAACCATCACATCAAATAATCCATCACGGACACTGGCGTTAGGACAAACAAGCATCCCTCCCCCATACGATCGACCATTAGCAACCGCAATCAACATAGCCTCCGTTGAAATGATGCGGTCATCCAAGGTAATTTCATAATGTCGAGGTTTAAATCGAGGAAGCTCTATCGCGATCGCAACGTTGTATTTCATTGGACCCTTGGGAAATCTCATCGTGTTAGCTTTTTCGTTTACGATCGAATCAAAACCTGTGGACAGAATTGCACCGAACCACTCTCCGTCTACAAGACCTAAATCGATCGACACTGGAGCAGCACTAGTAACTCGGTCTAATTGATCATCGATCTGATCAAGGCTCCAACCCAAAGTACGGACAAAATCATTGCCGGTTCCTGCTGGTATTACAGTAAAAGGGATTTGCGCCGGTACTACGACTTGCAAAACAATATGAAGAAGTCCATCCCCACCAACTGCGATGACACCATGGCAATCTGGATTTTTCGCAACGAAGGTTTTCAAGTGATCGCTTAGGGCAATTGACGAGTTTCCGGTAACGATCGTGAATTGCAGCTTCTTTTGGTTTAAATATCCAGCCACATAGGTTCCGACTGTGGATCCCCGACCCTGTCCTGAAACAGGATTAATGACTAACGCCCACATGCGAGGACCCTATCTGCTAATCCCCTATAGGTGTTGGCGACTCAATACTTGAAACTCCGGTTTGAATACCCTGTGCTCTTTTGTCACGGCGACGATCAACCAATAAGGCAATTCCACCGGCCATGAAATAGAGAAGAATCAAAGGTATCGCGAGCAGCATCATGGTCAATGGATCTGCAGTAGGTGTGAAAGCCGCTGTGAAAAGTACGATGGAAAAAACCCAGGCTCGCCATGGTTTCAAAATAGTTTGACCCCGTAAGAAACCAATTAAATTAAAAGTAATCAAGAAAATTGGAAGTTCGAAAGCAAGCCCAAACAATAAAATAATACGCATCACGAAATCTAGATAGTCATCAAATTTGACCAGGTTGTTCAGAGAATTGGGCGTGAAACCAAATAGCACTTTGATCGCGACGGGAAGAATTAAATATCCTAAAGTGGCACCGACCGCAAAAAATGGTGTCGCTGCGGCAATAAAGAAAACTGTATTGCGCTTCTCTTTTCTATGTAAACCTGGAGCTATGAATGCCCATAATTGATAAAGCCACACTGGGCCGGAAATAATTACGCCGGAAAGTAAGGCAACTTTGATCTGCAAATTCAACGGCCCTAACACACCATTGATGTACAAAGAGCCGCAACTAGCAGAACCGGATGCTTGTGCTGCCTTAAGGTCGCATACAGGCTGCGCCAACGTTGTAATAATTGTGTTGTAAAAGTACCAACCAAATCCAGAAGCAAGGAAAATCGCGACGGATGCGCGAAAAACCCTTTTACGAAGTTCTCGTAAGTGATCTAGTAACGGCATCCTCGCGTCTTTTGTAGACGCCATGGAGTTACTTCTCTGACGTGCCTTCTTCGTTGGCTTTCTTTTCCTCTGCTGTCATTTCCTTCATCTCGCTCTTAAAAATTCTCATAGAACGGCCGAGAGAACGAGCAGAATCAGGAAGGCGCTTAGCACCAAACAAAACGAGGACAACAATGAGAAGAATTAAAATATGACTTGGCTCGCGTAGAAACATCCTTCAAACTCCCTGCAGATTGGTTGGACTAATGAGGGTAGGTTACCCCAGCCTCTTGGCAATTGGTAGGCGAATCTACTCAGCTTTGTAACGATCAAGCATCAGTTGGGCTTTTTTGGCGACTTCGGCACGAATGTCCAGAGGCGCATCAAGGCGAACAGCCCCACCCGAGGCCATGACAGATCGTGCAATCCACTGACGAGAGTACGAGGCAAGAGTGTGCGGAACACCAATAGCAACCTGCGTTAGCGCGAAACGTTCCGCAACATCTCTCGAGGGTTCGGTCATTGTGATTGTAAGTTCTATTTTTTCTGAATTTGGTTTACTAATTCCGATGAGTGCAGTCTCTGCAGTGGGCTCCGCAGTCGTTATGCGATCAACACGGAATTCTCGGTAATCAAGAGCGGTGAAACAGTACGCGCGTAAGTATTGATTGTTATTGTTCTCGTACAGTTCAACCGGCATTACGGTTCGTTTCGAATTCTGATCTTTGTACATAGAGTGGTAATCGATTACAAGAGCGGTTTGTGACGCGATGCTTTGTGCGATGATCGCTGAAATTGCATGGGATGAAGCTGGAATTACGGACAGTCGTATTGGAACTCCAAGGATCGTTATAAGACGTTGTCTCAATGACACTACTGCCGTTAACAAATCTTTTCGTCCTTCAGGCAGCGATGAGGCGATCAAGTCGAGACCAAGAAGAAGTGCAACACCTTCTTGAAAAGTTATTGATCGAGGCTTCGACAGTGTGGGTGCATTTCTAATGCTTACAAACCCGGACTCGAATTCAAGATCCATGAGTTCAAGCGGTGTGTAACCAGGAAGTCCGCACATCCATAAAGTTGTAAGGTCTGCGCTCATTTGCGCAGGAGTCACATCAAAGTGACTAGCTAATTCCTTCAACGCGATGCCTTGGTGCGTATTGAGATATGGAACAAGATCTAACAACCGGGCAGTTCGAATAAGTGGAGCTGAAATCTTCTTACTCATGGTTACTTTTCAGGGCAGTGAGTTGTTCAATAATGATTTGACGTAACTCTGCTGGCTCGTGAACAAATGCATCGTCACCATGCCACAGGATTTGTACCGCCAAAGATTCCAGGGCGAATATCGGAACCCTAATCTGATCCCACTCCCCTAAATCTTTTGTCGCAGTTGCCAAGGTGCGAAGGGCGTTACCTTTTCCTTTGCGCACATCGATTACCGCAAATGCTTTTGTCGCTGTTCTGATTTCATCGAATTCAAAATCGACGGGGAATTCGAATCCTTCGGTATTTTTCCTCGATTGAATATCACCGTTGATCCGGTCCAGCCTGAAGGTGCGTACTTCCTGAACTTCTTGATCTACACCGGACACATACCAAAAGCCCGACCTATTAGATAAAGCTATTGGAACTATGTTTCGATCTTCAATTGATAAATCACTAGAGAGATATTCAAATGTTAAGAAGTCCGAGTTAGCAATTGCATCCGTGACTATGTCTAAATCCTTCGAGCTATTTGAAAGTTTAGGCGATATGCCTGGGATATCAATCGGATCGGCGGGGACTCCGATGGCGCTAAGTTTTAAGAGCGCGCTCTGTGCGGCATCAGCCAATGCTGCACCTTGCCATGCGTCAGCAGCCAGAGACAGAAGTGAAATTTCAGTGGGCGTTATTTCCCCGAGATCTAATTGGTAATTTTCAGATTTAATTCGGTAGCCGGCTTCATCACTAAATAGTGGATCAAAACTTCCAACATTAATCTCTATACCTAGAGAACGAAGATCATCCTTATCTCGCTCAAACATACGCTCTTTTGTTTCAGGGCTGCCTTCGTAACCCTCTACGGTTCTAAAGATTTCTGATTTGGTGAGATATCTCTTTGTTGCCAGTAATGCGATTGTTAGGTTGATTAGACGTTCAATCTTCCGAGACACCGTACGCACCTTTCGCAGGTCGACGACGTCTGGCAAGAACTTCAACCCCAGGTGCCATACGGCGACTTTGAATCAGAAAACCTGTGTGGCCAATCATTCGCTGCTGCGGACGAACCGCTAAACCTTCATGATGCCAACCTCTGACGAGAGTTTCCGAGCTCTCAGGTTCGGTGAATCTGCCATCTTCCTTGAGTGCTTCGGCGGTTGCAGATAACTGAGTGGTCGTTGCGACGTAGGCCAAGAACACGCCACCTGGACGTAACGCTCGTGCAGAAATATCAACACATTCCCAAGGGGCCAACATATCTAGAACAACGCGATCGTATTCAGAATCGAAATCTTGATCTTGCAAGTCTCCAACTACCAAACTCCAATTATCAGGTTCTCCTTCAAAATATGCATCGACATTTGATTTGGCATTGTCAGCAAAATCAGTCCTTCGCTCAACTGAATGAACCTTTCCGGTTGGTCCTGTCGCACGCAGTAGGGAGATTGTTAGAGCACCGCTACCAACACCAGCTTCTAGAACACGTGCGCCCGGATAAATATCTGCGACACCAATAATCATGGCAGCATCTTTTGGATACACAATTGTGGCTCCGCGCGGCATTGTTAATACGTAATCGGCAAGTAAGGGTTTAAAAGCAGTGAATTTTAATCCTGCCGTCGTGCTAACAACAGAACCTTCAGGCATTCCAATGAGATCGTCATGAGTGATCCAACCTTTATGTGTGTGCCACTCTTTGCCTGGCGTAATTGTAAAGCTGTACAGCTTGCCCTTTGGATCAGTTAATTGAACGCGATCACCGGCTCCGAAATACCCAAGATTAGACACGGGAGCATCTTAGGCGAAATTTATACAGCAAGTACGAGTATCTTCAGCCACGTGAGTAACGAAAAGTCTTTGCGGCTATCGCCAAGTGCGGTCAGTGAGTATGAAAACTGCCCACAGCAATATAAGTACCGCAAGATCGATAAGTTGCCTGAGCCTCCATCACTAGATGCCGAACGAGGAACGTTGGTACACACGGTTTTACAGGACCTCTTCGAGATTCCAGCAAATGGACGATCTATTGAATCCGCGGTTGAACTTCTTCCTTCACGGTGGAGTGCACAACTAGCGGACAAGCCAGCTCTCCTTGGGATGGTGACTAATGAAAAGGAATGGTTGGATCGAGCATCAGCTTTGGTAAAGACCTATTTCTCCTTAGAAGATCCAACTTCATTTGAAGCAACACATCGAGAAATGCACCTAGAAAATGATTTTGATTCAAATGTGTATCTGCATGGTTATGTAGATCGCTTAGATGTAGCGGCTACCGGTGAAGTTAGAATTGTGGATTACAAAACAGGTAAAGCCCCAAAGCCCGGATGGGAAGAGAAATCCCTCTTCCAACTTCGCGTATACGCACTCCTTTACTGGAAAAATAATGGAGTGCTCCCCCGGCTACTGCAATTGATTTACCTAGGTGATGGAAAACTTGTAAAAAGTAATCCAACTATGGCCGAACTCGAATCCACCGAAAAGGTGTTGCGCCGAGTTGCTGAAGATATTTTTATTTCGATCGAAAAGGATTACTGGCCACCTAAGCCCTCTCGCCTTTGTGATTGGTGCTATTTCAAAAGTATCTGCCCTGCCCACACCAATTAGATTGCAGTTGAGAAATCCATATTTAAATCCTGCAGCTTTGAATAGGACAACTGTTCAAGAGACTTGATAACGCGAACACGCTCAGACTCATCGATTGATACGAGATGTGGAACACCGATTAGATAAGCCCCACTAGCTATAGCCGCGTTCATACCGGTTAACGAGTCTTCGAAGATGAGGCAATTAGAAATATTCGTTCTACTTAACGTTGCAGCCTTTAGATATCCTTCTGGATCTGGCTTTGTCTTCGCAACATCGTCCGCGCTGATTGAAAAAGGAAACAGATCGTGACCCAAGTTATCTAGGACGGCGTCCACAATATTTCTAGGACTAGCTGAAACCAACGCTGTCTTTATTCCTTCGGCTTGTAGTTCTCGAACTAACTCGATTGCTCCTGGCATGGTTGGCGTGTTTCCGCGCATTCTTGAAACTTGTGTATCTATGAGCGTTTGCGTGAAATATTGTGGTGATTGTTGTTGGCCACATTTATCAAACATGTACTGACCGACCTTCGAGAGCGGTCCCCCCAGACACGCAATCTGATCCACTTCCAACCAGTCATAACCAAAAGGCTTGGTGACTTCGATTTCAGATAAGAACCACTCTGGTTCAGAATCAACCATCAGACCGTCCATGTCAAAGAAGACGGCTTCGAAAAAGTTACTCATCAATTGAATTAGTTAGCGTTAAAGTATTTTGCTTCTGGATGATGAACGATGATTGCAGATGTGGATTGTTCTGGATGTAGTTGGAATTCCTCTGACAATTCAACGCCGATTCGAGCAGGATCTAATAATTCGCACAACTGAACTTGTTGTTCGAGATCTGGGCAGGCTGGATAACCGAATGAGTAGCGAGATCCACGGTATCCCTGATCCAAAATACCCTGTAGATCAGATGAGTCCTCAGATTTAACCTGCAGGTCCTCTCTCATACGTGCATGCCAATGCTCTGCCAAAGCTTCAGTAAGTTGCACTGAAAGGCCATGAAGTTCGAGATACTCGCGATAATTATTTGCCGCAAACAACTTTGCTGCGGCCTCACTAACGGTCGATCCCATTGTTACAACATGGAATG
>CAIXVA010000093.1 GCA_903922745.1 uncultured Actinomycetes bacterium | reverse complement strand
CCTGCATCCGTTGCATTTGATGGCGCAAAAAGTGCTCATGAATCAGCAAGTGACATTTTTATTATTGATACTGCAGGGCGCTTGCATAACAAGAACGACTTAATGGCAGAGCTGAGTAAGGTTAAGCGGGTAGTTGAAAAAGTTTCTCCAATCAATGAAGTTCTGTTGGTTATTGATGCAACTACTGGTCAAAATGGATTACAACAAGCCAAGATATTTACTGAATGTGTTGAAATCACAGGGATTGTGTTAACGAAGTTAGATGGCAGCGCCAAGGGTGGGGTAGCCCTTGCGATTGAGGCAGAGTTGGGGATCCCGATTAAGTGGGTTGGTACTGGCGAATCCGAGTCTGACTTTGCCCTCTTTGACGCTCAGAGCTATATCAAGGGGCTGCTCGCGTAACCCAGATGTAACGCCAGCTCTTTTAACCCAAATGTAACAAAAGATGGGTTTTTGTCACGCTCCTGAAACCCTATGAGCGATATTTCGTAACTGCGCTGATAGAAGGTTTGGCCATCTCAAAGGCGAGAACTTTTCTAATCCTTTACGAAAGCAGATACAACTATGGAAGAGATTGTTTTAAATTCCGGCGACACAGCCTGGATGTTGGCAAGCACCGCTCTCGTTCTTCTCATGACACCTGGACTCGCATTCTTTTACGGTGGAATGGTTCGCACAAAGAGTGTTCTAAACATGATGATGATGTCATTTATTACGATGGGAATCGTCAGTGTTCTGTGGGTAATTTATGGTTTTGAATTAGCGTTCGGTTATAAGGGTGAGTCAGCCTGGTATGGCAATCTCTCTTTTTCTGGCCTTGGCGGAGTAGTTAATGACTTCACAAACAATGGTGGTATTTATCCAATTCCAGTATTGGTTTTCGCAGCCTTCCAGTTGATGTTCGCGATCATCACTCCAGCACTTATTTCTGGTGCTATCGCAGATCGAACAAAATTCACAGCATGGGCTGTCTTTGTTGCAATCTGGTCAACAATTGTTTACTTCCCAGTTGCTCACTGGGTTTTCGCTTTTGGAAACAAAGTTGGCGACACAGTTACTGGTACAGGTTTCTTGGCTGGTAAAGGTCTTGAAGACTTTGCTGGTGGAACTGCGGTTCACATTAATGCAGGTGCAGCAGGTCTTGCATTAGCAATTGTTCTTGGAAAGCGCGTTGGTTGGCGTAAAGAAGCAATGCGTCCACATTCTTTACCGCTAGTTCTACTTGGTTCAGGACTTTTGTGGTTTGGATGGTTTGGTTTCAATGCCGGATCAGCACTTGCTGCAAACGGAATTGCCGGACTTGCATTTATGAACACACAGGTTGCTACAGCTGGCGCAGTTTGCGGTTGGTTACTTGTTGAGAAAGTTCGTAACGGACATCCAACATCACTTGGAGCCGCATCTGGTGCGGTAGCAGGCCTTGTAGCAATCACACCCGCTTGTGCATTCGTCGCACCATGGGCTGCAGTTGTTATCGGATTCTTCGCTGGTATTTTCTGCGCACTTGCAGTTGGACTTAAGTACAAGTTCGGATTTGATGACTCTCTGGATGTCGTAGGCGTCCACTTAGTCGGAGGAATTTGGGGATCACTAGCAATCGGACTATTTGGTACACATGTTGTAAACAGCATTGGTCTAGACGGGTTGTTATACGGTGGCGGAACAGCATTGCTTGTTAAGCAAGCACTCGGTGTTGGCCTCGTTGCTGGGTATTCATTCATTGTGACTTTGATTCTCGGTTTTGTTATCGAGAAGACCATCGGTTTCCGTATTTCAAAGGATGAAGAAGTCGAAGGTATCGATCTCAGCGAGCATGCTGAGACAGCGTATGAAATGTCTAGCTCATCACGAGGAGGTGCTTTCTAATGAAACTCATTACAGCGATCTTGAAGCCATTTAAGCTAGAAGATGTTAAGGATGCCTTGCAAGCAGCAGGTGTAACCGGCATGACGGTTTCAGAAGCAAGTGGATTTGGTCGACAACGTGGTCACACTGAGGTGTACCGCGGGGCTGAATACACAGTTGACCTTGTTCCAAAGGTTCGACTAGAAGTTTTAGTTGATGACAAAGACGCAGATGCTGTAGTCGATGTGATCGTTAAAGCTGCTTCAACAGGGTCAATTGGTGACGGAAAGGTTTGGACGACACCAGTTGATCAGGTAATTCGCGTACGTACGGGTGAACGCGGGAGCGAAGCAATCTAGACTTAACCCTATGAGTACCCGTGAGAGGCGAGATCGATCGAACGAGAGCGATCGATTTCTCTCAAAGCTGTTTCACGATGCAGTGCACACCCATTGTGATGCAGATACGGGCAAAGAGATAGCACTCGCCGCGGTCGGAGGTTATGGCCGCGGTGAGTTATCTCCAGGATCAGATCTAGATATTTTAATTCTGCACAATGGGAAAATTTCGCAAGAGAAGTTAAAGTCAATTGTTAATGATTTGTTATATCCGCTGTGGGATAAAAACAGTGTTGATCACTCAGTCAGAACTCGGAGTGAAACTAGAGAAGCTGCGGCAAGTGATTTGCGAGTAGCAACAGGACTCTTAGACATTCGCTACATCGGAGGCAATGCGGATTTGGTCGCCGCTGTTCAAGCAGACTCACTTGAATATTGGCGCAAAGATGCCAAGCGCAACCTTCCAGAATTAGAAAAATCACTGTCAGAAAGACATGAACGTGCAGGTGAATTAGCGTATTTGCTTGAGCCAGATTTGAAGGAAGGCCGCGGGGGATTGCGCGACATCCAAGCATTACGCGCTATTTCATTATCCGGTGCAGTTCAAGTTCCTCTTGAAAAGATCAGCTGGGCAGAATCAACCCTTAATAATGTTCGTGAAGCCTTGCATACGGCAAGCGGCAGAGGCAAAGATCGTTTACTTTTTCAGGAACAAGATAAAGTCGCAAAAATTCTAGATTACAAAGATGCAGATGCGATGATGGGCGACGTTGCAAGGGCGGCACGTACCGTAGATTATTTGCTGGATTACACCTGGCATGCTTTAGAACACAAGGGTAAAGATGGTCTGGGTCGAATAATTCGTAGACCACGTGCTGTAAACGTTGCAAAAAATGTTAGCGCAGTAGAGCGCGAAATAATTATTGACTCATTAACATCCTTTGATGAGGATCCGGTCGTTGGCCTAAGAGCTGCTGCGACTGCCGCACAGCTTGGTTTACCGCTGTCATTAGATACCTGCACCGAATTGGCGTTGGCATTAAATAATGGTGAGGGAGTACTGCCTAATCCCTGGCCACGAGAAGCACGAGAATTACTAATAGCCCTGATTGGTGCAGGTGAAACCATGATTGGCATCTTTGAAACTTTGGATCAAGAGGAAATTATTTTTCATTGGATACCTGAGTGGCGCAGCGTTAGATCGTTACCTCAGCGGAATGCTTTACATCGCCACACCGTGGATCGCCACATGGTCGAAACTACAGTGCATGCCGGAAATTTGACGCGCAAAGTTCATAGACCAGATCTGCTACTTTTTGCAGCTCTATTTCATGACATTGGCAAAGGCACAGTTGAGGACCATTCTGAGCGCGGTGTTCGCTTGATCGAACCTATTGCTCGTCGTGTTGGTTTTGATGAGAAAGATATTGAAACTTTAAAAGTACTGGTCCAACACCATTTGCTGTTGTCATCAACTGCAACTCGTCGAGATTTAGATGATCCAGCAACAATCCAGTCTGTGGTGTCATTAATTCCTGATGCCAACACGTTAGAACTACTTCATGCTTTGAGTATCGCTGATGGCGAAGCTACGGGAAGTGCTGGCTGGAGTGATTGGAAAGCAACTTTGGTTGCTGAACTAGTGAGTAGAGTCAGAAAAGCGATGTCTGGTATCGAAGTTGCTCAACAACCAATGTTAAGTGATGAGCAAATTGCCTTAGCTGCAAAGGGTGAGTTAAGAATTACTCTTGAACACCATTCAAGTGGATATGCAGTTGAAGTTATTTCACCTGATAAGCCAGGCTTACTGTCGATTGTTGCTGGAGTATTCAATATTTCTCGCCTTGATGTTAAATCTGCTCGCACAAAGACTCTTGGAACTTCTGCTGTGATGTATTGGATTGTTACCCCTGAACCACACGCGCCAGAAATTACTGAAGCGGGACTGCACCAGCTCATAGCTGAAGCGTTAAAGGATTCGGTAGAGGTCGAAGAAAAACTGATAGCTAGAGCTAAGGCATATGCATCAATTCCTACAATTCCGGTACCTGATCCTGAGGTAGAAATCTTTACCGATGCGGCAACTGATGCAACCATTATCGAAGTGCGAAGTCATGACAGACCAGGGCTGCTCTTTAGAATTGGTGCTGCGATAACCGAATCTAAAGTTGATATTCGATCAGCAATTGTTACAACTCTTGGAGCAGAAGCGATCGACACCTTGTATGTAACCGAATTAACAGGTGGACCACTGACACCTGAGCGGGCTAGTGAGGTCGCTTCGCATCTAAAGCAGGCCTTGAAGTAGTCTTGCCGTCTTATGTTTGAGTCACTGACATCCCGATTTAGCGGAGCATTCTCTTCACTTCGCTCACGTGGAAAGATTTCATCTTCGGATATCGAAACCACTTGTGAAGAAATCCGCCAAGCTCTGCTGGAATCTGATGTGGCTTTATCTGTTGTCGAGGATTTCATCGCAGACATTCGTCAGAAATCACTAGATGCACTTCCAACATTGCAATCAGGCAGCAATCAGGCAAATGCAATCTTTGAAATCGTTAATTCAAGTCTGATTGAGATCCTTGGGGGACAGGCTCGCAGAGTTCGCTTTGCTAAAAATCCTCCAACAGTGATCATGCTTGCTGGTTTGCAGGGTGCAGGTAAAACGACTTTGGCCGGAAAGCTTGCAAAGTTTTATGCAGATCAAGGAAATACTCCGCTTCTAGTTGCATCAGATTTACAGCGCCCTAATGCCGTTACGCAGTTGCAGGTAGTTGGTGAATCAGTGAACGTCCCAGTATTTGCACCTGAACTAGGGAATGCCGAGACTTCTGGGATATATGGCGGAGATCCCGTAAAGGTTGCGAAAGCCGGTATTGAGTTCGCCAAATCTAAGCAGTACAACATGGTCATCGTTGATACAGCAGGGCGTTTAGGTGTTGATGCAGATTTAATGAAGCAAGCATCTGATATTCGAGATGCCGTTAATCCTGATGAAATTTTGTTTGTCGTCGATGCCATGATGGGACAGGATGCTGTTAGAACATCTCAAGCTTTCTTAGATGGCGTTGGTTTTGATGGCGTAGTGCTAACAAAGCTTGATGGTGATGCTCGCGGTGGCGCAGCACTTTCTATCGCTTCAATGACAAAGCGTCCCATCATGTTTGCATCAACCGGTGAGAAACTGCACGAGTTTGATATTTTCTATCCAGAACGCATGGCTTCT
>CAIXVA010000092.1 GCA_903922745.1 uncultured Actinomycetes bacterium | reverse complement strand
GATCGCGATAAAGAGCGGAAAACATTTTCGAATGCTGGTGCAATTTCGACACCAACTACTTTCTTTTCAATCTGGTCAATCAGCTCTTTATGCGGTTGCAAAACCAGCTGCCAATCGGCATGAAGTTGATCAAATAGATGCGCGGGCAAAGAATCGACCAGCTTCTGGTGTAACTGTGATTGAAGTTCCAAAAACGGCAGAGACATGATCGGATGTAATAACTTGTTCAATCGGTCCTGACACAGCAATCACGCCATCTTTGAGCAATAGCGCGTGCGTTGTTCCGACAGGAATCTCTTCAATGTGATGCGTAACAAGGATTGTGGCTGGAGCCGCTGGATCGGCGGAAAAATTAGCAAATCGACGCAAAAGATCTTCACGCCCACCAAGATCTAATCCAGCTGCCGGTTCATCTAGAAGCAATAGCTCTGGATCGGTCATCAAAGCGCGTGAAATTTGAACTCGCTTCTTTTCCCCTTCGCTAAGAGTTCCATAGATACGGTCACCTAGCTCACGCACACCAAATGTCGTCAACAACGCCATCGCACGCGACTCATCCCACAAATCATAATTTTCATTCCAACGGCCCAAGATTGCATAAGCAGCTGTAAGTACTACATCTCGCACCGCTTCATCGTAAGGAATATCCTCTGCGATAACGGAAC
The DNA here is from genome assembly GCA_903922745.1 of uncultured Actinomycetes bacterium. Classification (GTDB taxonomy): domain Bacteria; phylum Actinomycetota; class Actinomycetes; order Nanopelagicales; family Nanopelagicaceae; genus Planktophila. The sequence goes on along the minus strand of CAIXVA010000092.1, from coordinate 16,336 downwards.
CACAAATTCCAATACGCGTCCTTAATTCAAATAAATCAACCATTCCCATTTGTTTATCGAGAACGCGTACGACTCCACTTGTTGGGAACATCTTGGTGGCGAGTATCTGCAAAAGCGTAGATTTTCCAGCACCGTTTGGACCAAGAACGACCCAACGCTCCCCCTGAGTAATCTGGAAATTGAGCGGTCCTAAAATAACTCGATCGCCTCTACGAACTGAGACATCGGTTAGGCTCAAAACGGTGGTGCTCATAGATGCAAAAGATAGTGGTTGCGGAGCGAAGGTGGGTTAAAGCCTCGCCTTAACCCGGAGTGATTCACGATAACCTTGCCTTCTTATGACACAAAATACCGCGCAAGCAGAGCAATTCACCGGGTTGATCCTTTTAACTGGGGTGGATAAACCTGGCATCGCAGCTGCATTTTTTGAGACCTTGGCTCCTTTTGCGGTACATATAATTGATATCGAGCAACTTGTAATAAACAATCGCCTCATTCTCACGGTTCTAATAGGAGCCAGCCCTGCTCACCAGGGCGCAATAGAAGAAGATCTCAATGTTTGTGCATCTAATCTGGATGTTGATATCGCGACTGTGTTTGGTAAGGGTGAACTATCAGCTATCGCAGAGAATCTACTTGTAGTTGAAATCAGTGCTGCGAAATTGCGTCCACAAGCAGCAGCAGTTGTGTCAAAAGTTATTACCGATTGTGGAGCAAATATCCAAAGTTTTAATCGGACATCTGCAGATCCAGTATCAATCCAGATTGTAGTTTCTGGAGTTACCAAGAGCGCTCTTGATTCAGCTCTTGCTGAAATCTCCTTTGAAGATTCAACCACGATCTCTGTGGGCGAAAAGTAAATAGATGGCTTTTACGAAGCGGCTCGTCCAGTTAGATGTTGATTCAACCTTTATCCAACAAGAGGCAATCGAACTTTTGGCCGCCAAGGCTGGAGTACTAGACCAAGTTTCTATAATTACTGCATCAGCCATGCGTGGAGAATTAGATTTTGAGCAAAGCCTACGCGCGAGAGTAGCGCTTCTAAAGGGCCTACCCGAGTCAGTCATTCAACAAGTTCAATTGGAAATTTCTCTGACCGATGGTGCTGAAGATTTAGTTTCAGTTCTTCATGCAAAGGGTCATAGCGTCGCCCTAGTGTCTGGCGGATTCATTGACATCATTCAACCGTTGATTGATTCACTTTCTATTACTTACTACAAGGCTAACAAGCTCGAAATTGTTGACGGTGTTCTAACTGGGGGTCTTATTGGCGCAGTGATAGACCGTGCAGCAAAGGCCTCCGCTTTGCGTGAATTTGCTGTGGCTAGCAATGTTGCACTCGAAAACACTGTAGCCATAGGTGATGGCGCCAATGACTTAGACATGATGGCTATAGCTGGATTAAGTATCGCTTTCAACGCTAAGCCGATTGTTGCAGCAGCTGCGGATCTGAGTATTAACGAACCATCCTTGCGGTCAGTTCAAGCATTAATTGGCGTGTAGAAAAACTACAAACGACAAGCGTGGATATCTGTCACTAATATGCCTCGCGCACCTAGAGCCCATAGTTCATCCATTACTTGATTAGTCTCTTTGCGCAAAACCATCGCACGTACTGCAACCCAATCGTGCTTTTGCAGTGGAGATATCGTCGGTGATTCAAGTCCAGGTGTGATCGAACAGGCCTTTTCAACCAAATCTTTTGGAATGTCGTAATCGAGCAATACATACCGTCGTGCGGTAACAACGCCTTGTAGGCGACGGATAAGAATTTCCAAATCGGCGGGCACAGCAGTATTTCTACGAGTGATGACAATCGCTTCGCTAGTTAAAATTGGTTCTCCAAATATTTTCAAGCCAGCCTGTCGCAATGTATTTCCCGTACTGACGACGTCAGCTATTACATCGGCCACACCCAAGCGAACGCTGCTTTCAACTGCGCCGTCTAGTCGAACGATCTGGGCTTTAATACCAAGAGCTGCAAGGCTGTGTTCAACTAAACCAGGGTATGCAGTTGCGACTCGTTTTCCCGCAATGTCTTGCACAGACCAGTTTTTATCTACAGGTGCTGCGAAACGAAAAGTTGAACCACCAAAATCAAGGGACAAAATCTCATCGGCTTCTGCTGCAGAATCTATTAGTAGATCACGACCGGTGATACCTGCTTCTAATTCGCCCGACCCTACGTAGACTGCAATGTCGCGAGGACGCAGGTAATAGAACTCGACGTTACTGTCGTTATCTATTAACACAAGATCTCGACTATCTGTGCGTTGGCGATATCCAGCCTCTTTTAAAATCTGAATCGAGCTTTCTGCCAAAGATCCTTTATTGGGTACGGCTATTCGCAACATCGATTTCTCCTAAAGAAACTTGTAAACATCGTTGATTGATAGGCCACGCGAAAGCATCAATGTTTGCAGGTGATAGATCAGTTGACTAATTTCTTCTGCCAATGCCTCGTCAGATTCGTGTTCTGCTGCAAGCCAGACTTCGCCAGCCTCCTCAAGAATCTTCTTGCCAATCGCGTGGACGCCAGCATCCAGTGCTTCAACGGTGCCCGAACCTGCTGGGCGAGATACAGCTTTTTCGCTCAGTTCTGCCCATAAAGATTCAAAGGTTTTCATAGTGTGAGTTTACTAGAGAGTTACTTGTCCGCGTGTGCAGTTGCATATTCACGAAGTGAAACGACCATAGATGCTGGATCAGGAGCGTTGAAGACCGCACTTCCTACTACAAATGTGTCTGCGCCAGCATCTAACGCCATATCAATCGTCTTCATGGAGATTCCACCGTCAACCTGTAACCAAATGGGTCGATCTCCAATCATCGCTCGGGTGCGACGAACCTTGTCCATCATGTTCTCCATGAAACTTTGACCACCAAAACCTGGCTCAACAGTCATGATCAGGAACATGTCCACATCATCAATTACCGACTGATACTCAGAAACATCGGTATTTGGTTTGATTCCTAAACTAGATCGAGCTCCTGCCTTACGAATATTTCTCAACGTTTGTGGGATGTTTCGAGTGGCTTCAGCATGGATGGTCACCGATGCGCAACCAATTTCGGCATATTGAATAGCAATCTCATCCACATTAGCGACCATCAGATGCGCATCTACGGCTAATACGGAGGATTTGATGATTTTTGATGCTGCTTCGAAATCGAAGGTGAAGTTAGGAACGAAAACATCATCCATAACATCTAGGTGTAACAAGTCAGATACATCTGCAATTCGTTTGATTTCTTGATCAAGTTGCGAAAAATCCGCATTCAAAATGCTGGGCGTAATTCGAATTTCGCGACTCATGCCTAAATCTTAACCAATCTCTTTCCTGAATAGCGCAAGATACATCGCATCCGTGCCGTGTTTATGAGTCCATAAGGACATTGCGCCATCGCGTGTAGCTCCATGCAACGCCGGAGGCAGAAATTGCTCGACATCGATTTGATGCAGTTCTGAATGCTTCTTCTTGATATCAGCTATCTGAATACTTGTCTCAGCAAGATGCGGAGAACACGTTGCATACCCTAAAACTCCCCCTGGCTTGAGAGCTTGAATAGCCGAATCAACTAGTTCGCGTTGCAATTGAGTCAATGCACGCAGATCCTGCAGTGTGCGACGCCATCGCACTTCTGGTCGACGACGCAGTGCACCTAATCCGGTACATGGCGCATCGATAAGAATCGCATCAAACTTTTCGGAGGATGCACCAATAGTTCGCCCGTCTGAGACAAGAACACGATCACCATGAACTACTTGGCTCACTAAAACCGCTCGGGCTGCTGAGATCTCATTGGCAGTAAAACGAATATCTCGTTGCCGAGCGATGCTTGAAAGAAGAGCGGCTTTGCCACCAGGGCCTGCACACAGATCCAACCAACTTGAACCGTCGGCTGCTTTTGCAAAAACTTCGGCAACAAGTTGTGATCCCTCGTCCTGCACACCTATCTTTCGCGCCTTGATCAAATCGAGTGAACCGGGATTACCTTTCCAATGAACGCCATACGGAGAGAAATCAGTTGGTTCTCCCCCAATATCAATTAAGTCTTGTTGCGTGGAGAAACCCGGCCAAGATACAAGGGTAGGTGTTGCAGCGTCATTATTAATTTTTAAAGCTGACTCAACTTCATCCCAGTCTTTCAGGAGATCGTAATACGCAGAAACTATCCATTCTGGATGCGAATATTGAATAGAAAAACGTTCTACCGGATCAAGGATTGCCTCTAACGGTGCAAACCAATCGTCGATGCTCTTACGAGTTACGCTTCGTAAAAGGGCATTAACAAAACTTGCTTTTGACTCACCGATTCGTTTCCGAGCAACTTCGACTGTCGCGGCTACCGCAGCGTGATCCGGAATACGCATCTCATGAATTTGGTGGACACCAAGTCGGCAGATATCAACAATCCCGGGATCTACCTCAGACCAAGGACGATCGCTAATTTGCGACAGAATCCAGTCGTGTTTGCCTTGCATACGAATTGTTCCGTATAAGAGTTCTGTTACAAGAGCGCGATCGCGATCCTCCAATTTGCTTGCATTTAATGCTTGAGGCAAAAGTAAGTTGGAATAGCCTTCGTTACGGTTAACCTCTGTCAATAAATCGAATGCTAAAAGTCGAGCCGCATCAGGTTTAGGCGACTTGAATGTGTTGCGCCGAGCTTCAACCAAAAAAGTCACCACCGTTCAAACGTGCTCCGCGTGCCCATTCGATAGCATCCATTTCCTTCTTTCCTGAAGGAATAACTCTTAAAATCTCTAGTGCACCTGAACCAGTTGAAACAAAGACAGATTTATCAATCACCGATATTGTGCCAGGAGCGCCCATTGTTTGATCTGACATTCTCGTCGCACAAATTTTGAAAGGTTCTCCTTTCCATAATGTCCATGCACCAGGTTCGTAGGTAAAGGCGCGTATCGCATTTGCAATTGATATGTAATCTTGGCTGAAATCGATCTTGGCTTCAGTTTTACTGATCTTCGGTGCGTTACTCGGTGTACCGACCTGCTTAATCGAATTCTTACCGCTTTCAATCATTTCAAAGGAACGTTTAACGACATCCGGACCTAAATCTGCCAGTCGCTGCAATAATTCAAAACTTCTCCACGTAGGATCAATATTTAGTGACTCTTGAGCAAAAACGGGTCCCGTATCCATACCTTTATCCAATTGAAAGACGGTAACTCCCGTAACTGTCTCCCCGTTATGAAGTGCTCTTTGAGCAGGTGCTGCGCCTCTATAGGAAGGAAGTAATGAAAAATGCAGATTTAGAAAACCATTTTTAGGCAATGACAAAATATTTTCTGGAAGTAAAACCCCATAACCAATGGTCAACACTAAATCTAAGTCTTCAATCTTCCCCACCAAATCCTGAGGAGTTTCAGGCTTCACAACAGTTATCTGGTGACTTTCCGCCCATTCTGCGACAACACTGTGTTGCAACGTTCGACCACGACCTGCTGGTCGATCGGGCTGGGTGATTACAAGGGAAACTTCGTGCTCGGATTGCAGTAACCAATTCAGTGTTGGTATCGCCACATCCGGAGTAGCAGCTACTCCGATACGCACTAAGAAATCTTTCCGAGGATCGTGTGCGGTGAATCCTTAACTTGAAAAGGGCGACCTTGTTCCGAGGCGAGATTGAACCATTCTGATTCACGAATATCTTTCATTGCAAGCTTACGATCCTCTGGAGACATCTTGTCGATAAAGAGAATGCCATTCAGATGGTCTGTTTCATGTTGTAATGCGCGGGCTAGAAACTCAGAACCTTCGACGGTGATTGGCTCACCGTACATGTTGAATCCCTTAGCAACGGCTCTCATTGCACGAGGCGTTTCATAGCGAATTTCTGGGAAGGATAGACACCCTTCCTCTCCTTCTTGCATTTCATCACTAAGAGTTAAAACTGGATTGATTAGATGACCAAGTTGCTCGTCAACATCCCACACAAACACACGCAATGACACACCTATCTGTGGAGCTGCTAAGCCTGCTCCGGGCGCATCGATCATTGTGTCCGTTAAATCTTGAATCAAAACACGCAATTCCTTATCAAAATCAACCACCAAAGAGGCAGGAGTAGTTAGCACCGGGTCCCCAAAGAATCGTATTTCCTGAATTGACATGGCGTTAGTCTACCAATTGATTACAGCGAATAAGGTTCAACTCTAAGCGTGAAAAGTTCCTTCTTTGCGATGCTTCTTCGCCGTTGAAGTTCATGAACAACATCTGTCAAGGCGTTCGCATCCTTATAGTCGGCGTGCAGGACAATCTTTACCTGCCCCTTTGATATCTCGGTCGGTCCATAGATAGTGCAGGATTGAGGTATTCGCCCATCAGCCACAGCTTTTTTTAAACCATTTGCAATCTGAATGCCGATCGATTGATCCATAACTAGGACGGTTGAAAATACCAATGGTGGCAAGTGCAGCTCAGCTCGCTCGCTGAGCTCTCTTTTTAGCAAGGGGGCAACATTCCATCTGGCAATCGCAGACACTATTGGGTGGGAATCATCGATCACCAGAAGTACGGCTCCTTTGGGAGAAATCATCGACGAAGTTTCAAAGAAGAGTTCCCGAGCGCGCTCTTGCGTACGTAAGTCTGTGTGTGCGAAGAATCGCATCCCATCCAAAATAACAACCGCCGCGTAACCACCTTCCACTTGTGGTTGGGCGCCAGATGTCGCCAGAACTAACGCAGATTTATGGTCAATTCGATCCTTAATCACATCACCTGCTGAAATAACGACCGGAAACTTAGGGAATGCGCGCGAGATTTCCTCGGCGGCGCGCTCGATTCCACGACCTGCTAAATACTGCTTATCCCGATTACAGAAAGAACACTTCCATCCTTGGAACACCTTTCCGCAATGTACACACGATGGCGCCTTCAATTTTGCTGCGACTGATAATCGTCCGCCGCAATCACACAAAGCAACATTTCTACAATGTGAACATAGAAGTGCGTTGCCATATCCTTTACGTGGAGCAATAAAAAGCACCGGACCGAGTTCTAAAGCCTTCTTAATCTCTGAAAAAATACGCCCAGGCAACAATGAGCCATCAGCCGGCGTAAAAGCTTTCACATTAACTGTCTCTTTTGAATTCAGATACTTGATTTCACGCTGATCTATCAATTGAGAAACTTCGATAGAGGGGGAAAAGCCCGTAAGAACAAGCTTTAAGGATTCGCTCTTTGCTCGTATAAGCCCAACAGTTCGAGTATTCCACCCTGGGGACCGGATCTCGTAATGGTCAATCGATGATTCCTTGTGAATAATAATTGTACTCAAGTTATTTATTGGCGCGAATATTGCGCTGCGTGTTCCAACCACGATGGCTTTGTCGCTGTGCATTGCTTGTAAGTAGTTGCGATATCTCTCTTCACGTGGCATTGCAGCCGTTAACTTCAAAATTTGTAATCCGCTCGAGTTCAAAGCATCGATGATTCGATTCACGTCTTTTTCATCTGGCGCGATGACTAATACTGACCCCGCAGAGTAGTTGTTAACTACCAGTTTCGTAATTTGATCATGTGCCTCGATATATGGTGCGAGAGTCTGGAACTCGGCGAAAAACTTGCCTATTTTCAATCGAGGCAATTCGTTCACATTAAAGTTCTTATCAACCGATGCAACTCTTGGTGGAATCGCAGATCGGATTACATCCCAGGGATTACAGCCGAAATGATCTGAAACGGTGTCGATTAGGCGCAAACTCTGCGATGTTGCAATAGGAACAGCAGATAACACTTTAGTTATGCTCTTAAGTTCGCCAGCTCTTTCAGGAGTCGAGACGCGCTCAACCACTATTCCCTCAGTTTCGCGGTTACCAAAAGGCAATTGCACGCGGACACCTATTTGAATCACATCACTGAGCTTTTCAGGAATCTGATAGTCATAGAGCTGATCTAAATGAAAAACGCCCGTATCAACGCGTATACGTGCAAACGGTAAAACCGAAGCTCTCGGCCCAGAAGATGCAGGTGCAACTTCAGCCTTTAACCGAAAGAGCTTCGGAGCTGCCACTGACTACTTGATTGCGCTTTGAAGCGCTGCAATGCGATCGGTTCGTTCCCAAGCAAACTCAGGAAGTTCACGACCGAAGTGTCCATAGGCACTTGTCAACGAATATATTGGACGAAGTAAATCAAGATCCCGAATAATCGCCGCAGGACGCAGATCGAACACCGAAAGAACAGCATCCTGAATCTTTGCAACTGGAACAGTTTCAGTTCCAAATGTTTCAACAAATACGCCAACCGGTTGAGCTTTACCAATTGCATAAGCAACCTGAACTTCGCATCGACGAGCAAGGCCGGCGGCAACAACATTCTTTGCTACCCAACGCATCGCATAGGCGGCTGAACGATCTACCTTTGATGGATCCTTGCCACTAAATGCTCCACCGCCATGTCGAGCCATTCCGCCGTATGTGTCAACGATAATTTTGCGACCCGTTAACCCCGCATCCCCCATTGGTCCACCAATGACGAAACGACCTGTTGGATTTATCAAAGTCCGTAGGTCAGATTTTGGAAGATCAATCGTTGCCAAGATTGGATTGATCACATATTCAATAACCTCAGGCGTTAACTTCTTAACAACATCTACTTCTTCCGCGTGCTGGCTAGAGATAACGACAGTGTTCAGGGCAATCGCACGATCGCCGTCGTACTCGATTGTTACTTGAGTTTTTCCATCCGGGCGTAGATAAGGCAACGCACCAGATTTACGGACTTTTGTTAACTGCTGAGCCAAAGCGTGGGCCAACCAAATAGGTAGTGGCATAAGTTCTTTAGTGTCATCGCAGGCATACCCAAACATTAATCCTTGGTCACCGGCACCTTGCAGATCCAATGGATCTACAGCTGATGTAACACGATGTTCGTATGCGTCATCTACACCCTGGGCAATATCTTGAGATTGTTGTCCGATAGAGATCGAAACTCCACAGCTATTTCCATCGAAACCTTTATCAGATGAGTCATATCCAATGTTTAGAACGGTATCTCGAACAATTCCCATCACATCTGCATATCCATCGGTTGTAACTTCACCAGCAACGTGTACCTGACCTGTTGTGATGAGTGTTTCAACTGCTACTCGGCTCTTTGTATCCTGTGATAGCAATGAATCCAATACTGCATCTGAAATTGCATCTGCAATCTTGTCTGGATGTCCTTCGGTTACTGATTCTGATGTGAAAAGTCGCTTTGACATTTTTAACCTAACTGCCGGATGGCTTGATCAAGAAGTAAATTACCGAGAGCGTCTTTGGAGACTTCCTTGACCGCTATATCCGCATCATTGCGTAGGAGAATGGTACCCATAGTCTGGTCCTGGCCAAATATCGCCCCGCCAGTAACATCATTAACATAAATTAGATCTAACCCCTTGGCTTCTAGCTTTCTGCGAGCCTCTTGCAAGTGATCCTTAGTTTCCGCGGCGAATCCGATAACTACTTGGTTCTTCTTAAGCGATGCCAACGATGCCAATAAGTCCGGATTTTCCTCTAACTCAATACTTCCAAGAAGAGCCTTTTTGATTTTATCGATTGACATATTCTTGGGTTTTGCGTCAGCAACTGCGGCGCTCATTATGAGAACATCGCAATTAGGAAACTGTTCGATTAGGACTTTCTGCATATCCGAAGCACTTTCCACTGTAGATACTTCTACTCCCTCTACATCAGATGTATCGAAATTGGCTGCGATTAAATGTACCTGCGCGCCTCTATTTCGCGCTGCTAATGCGATTGCAATCCCCTGTTTACCCGAAGACTTGTTGCCAATGAAACGGACCGGATCAATTGCTTCACGTGTTCCACCAGCTGTAACAAGCACACGCTTGCCTTTAAGATCTTGAATATTTCCAGTTGCTTCATCAAATCGCTCGATGATTGCAGGAACTTCGGGAAAGCGACCCGGACCAATATCTTTACCTGTAAGTCGTCCAACATCTGGATCCATAATCAGAAAACCACGCGCACGCAAAGTTGCGACATTTGCAACCGTCGCGGGATCAAGCCACATTGAAGGGTGCATCGCTGGCACTAACATCTTCGGAACATCTGATGCCAGGACTAAATTCGTCAGTAGATCATCAGCCCGACCCGCAGCAAGACGCGCAATCAGGTCGGCTGTGGCTGGCGCAATTAAAAAGAAGTTCGCTGACTCAGCCAGAGCGATATGTGGAACAGTGTGAACGTTTTCCCACACGTGAGTATTTACTGGACGACCAGATAGCGCTTCCCAGGTTGCTTTACCAACAAAATTTAGAGAAGAAGGTGTTGGTACAACGGTAATTACATAGCCACGATCTTGAAGTCGACGCAACAATTCGCAGGATTTGTATGCTGCGATTCCGCCACCAACGCCGAGGACAACTTCACGGCCGACTAGTGACATTGAAGAGGTTTTAAGCTGTTGGCTCGAGGTTTTCGATTGTTAAAAGACCCTCATTGATTTCGCGAAGAGCGATTGAAAGAGGCTTTTCATGCACATGTGTCTCGACGAGTGGTCCCACGTATTCAAGCAGGCCTTCTCCAAGTTGTGAGTAGTAAGCGTTGATCTGACGAGCTCGCTTAGCAGCGTACAAAACTAGACTGTACTTAGAGCCACTTTTATCTAGAAGTTCGTCAATCGGTGGATTCGTGATTCCATCCATGGTATTCCCCGCTTCATTGATCAAGACTGAATTAATAACAACCTATTAATTATGGGCTAACTCTATCAGTCTCCGGACCACGCTCTCGACCTGGTCGTTTATCAGGACCACATCGAAATATGATGCTGCAACGAGCTCTTCTTGGGCTAATTTCAGACGCTCGGCCCTTCTTTCGGGGCTATCAGTACCTCGGCCTTCAAGCCGAGCAACTAACTCCTCCCATGTTGGAGGCTCTAAAAATACGAGGACTGATTGAGGAAGATGCGCTTTCACCTGCTTAGCTCCTGCAATTTCTATTTCCAACAAAACATTTCTACCCAAAAGTAAAGCCTGTTCTACCTTTTCCTGTGGAGTCCCATATCGATTGCCGGCGAATTCTGCCCATTCCAAGAACTCATCTGCATTAATCATGCGTGTAAATTCATCATCACTTACGAAGAAATAATCTTTTCCATCAATTTCATTGTTTCGAGGGCTTCTGGTTGTCGCACTAACGCTGACCCAGAAATCACCTGCTTCGCGAAGTTTTTTCGCGACCGTGCTTTTCCCAACACCGCCGGGACCTGAGAGCACAAGCAACTTTCCAGGCTTGATAGCGTGCTCTGATTTCATGAACTCCTCGCGTAACTGCTTTATTTGAAGCCGACCAAGTCCTTGTATTCTACGGGTTGGAGAGATGTTTAAGCGTTCCATAAGTGACTGTGCTCGAACTTTTCCTACACCCGATAGTGACTCAAGCAATTCTTTAACTCTCATTTTTGCGACAGCATCTTCCGTTTTTGCGATTTCTAGAACTGTATCTATCGAGAATTCACCATTTTTGATTTTGAACTTTACTTCAGCTCGACGTTTTCTAGAGATTGCCGCTTTAAGCAATGCCTCTTGACGTTGCTCGGGCGTTAACTGCGGTGGCAATCCCATGTGACAAATCTAGCCTTTAATTTAGATAAGTTCAGATGCGATCTGTGCGGCGCGATCACGCATTGCCGCCGCACCAAGGCTCCAGCTTTGCGTGATGGGGCGCCCAATTACGACAAAGTTTGCACCAGTTGCAATCGCCGCTTTTGGAGTCATTGTTCGGACTTGATCATCCGTGACAGTCGAATCAGCAGGACGAACTCCCGGCGTGATGATGATCGGACCAGCTCCCACAGCTGCGCGAATCGCGGCAATTTCCAAAGGTGAACACACTATTGCGCCAGCACCAGCGCCAACAGCGATTTTCGATAAACCAACCGCCGAACTTAAGGCATTGTCCCTGAATCCAATGTCTGCCACATCCGCTTCTGACAAGGAGGTCAGAATTGTTACTCCCGTAACGTGAGTCGTTGGTAACGCATCTACCGCGGCCTTAATCATTGCAGACCCGCCAGATGCGTGAACTGTCAGAAAACGCGGCTTTAAATGTGAGACCGCTTTTGCAGCGCCACTTACTGTGTGCGGAATGTCGTGTAACTTCAAATCAAGAAAGATGTCCGAGTTCGTAACATCCTTTATAGCTTTTACGCCGTCACTTCCAAAGGTTAAGAAAAACTCCAATCCTAGTTTGTAAACAGAAACATAATCCTGTGTCGCCTTAACCCATTCAATAGCCGTTACTAGTTCTGGTGTATCAACTGCTAAAACGATCGGTGCTTTATGCATCTGCAGATTCCGTTTCTAATCTGTGGGCGTATCCAATGGCTTGCTTCAGTGAGGTGAATCCGCGGTCGATCAACAATTGTTTAAGATCGTTTTGAATTTTCATAATTGCTGTTGGATTGCCAAAGCTGGCTGTTCCAATTGATACGCCACTTGCTCCTGCCAGAATCATCTCAAGTGCATCTTTACCAGATGCAATTCCACCCATTCCCAATATTGGAATGTTAGGCATCGCGGCATGGACTTGATACACAGCGCGTACAGCAATAGGACGAATTGCAGGACCTGAAAGTCCACCAGTTTTTCCGCCTAAATGAGGACGCATCGTGTCGACGTTAATTACCATACCAAGTACGGTGTTAATCAACGCTAAACCATCTGCGCCAGCGTCTACAACTCCACGAGCTATAGAGACGAGATCCGTCACATCAGGTGAAAGTTTTGCAATGATTGGGAGCTCTCCCCCAATTGTGCGGCGAACTCCATCTATAACGCGACGCGATGCTTCTGGATCACATGCAAAAACTAATCCGCGATTTTCCACATTTGGGCATGAAATATTGACTTCAATTGCACTGATACCAGATACCGAACGAAGTTTTCTAGCGAGGGTTGAATACTCTTCCACCGTTTCGCCTGCGATTGAAACAATGATGCGAGCTTTCTGCTCCGTTAAGTAAGGAATATCTTTTGCAATAAAGGCATCAATTCCAGGACCCTGTAAACCAATTGAATTGAGCATTCCACTTGGTGTTTCAGCCATACGTGGAGTTGGGCGGCCAGTTCGAACTTTGGACATCACCGACTTAGTGACTATGCCCCCCATTTCTCGTAATGGGAAAAACTGAGCTAATTCTCGACCAGAGCTTGCGCACCCGCTAGCGGTGAAAGTTGGCGCAGGAAACCATGTGTTACCGATTGTGGTCGAGAAATCTATAGCCGTCATAGTGGCTTTCCAACTAAATCCCACTGCACTTTAGATCCGTCCATTACTGGACCATCGATGCACGAACGAAGCATCGACACGGTGCCATCTTCATTTTCCACCGGTAAAACACATGTCATGCAGACGCCGATACCACAGGCCATTGCCTCCTCTACTGCGCATTGATGTACAACAGAGTGAGAATCAGTTATTTTCGTTATCGCAGAAAGCATTGCCATTGGTCCACATGAATAAACGACGGCAATATCCAAATCCTTAATGATCTCTGATATCGGATCTGTTACTCGTCCTGCCTGTCCCATAGAGCCATCTTCTGTATAGATTCGCATTGAATTGACGGCGCGCTTGCCTTCCATTGGTGCGTAAATTTTTGAAGCGGTACTAGCTCCCAGCAACATATCAACTCTACAACCGCGAGCATTTAGTACCTCTGCCAAACCAAACAATGGAGCGGATCCATATCCCCCGCCAACTAATAACACAGGAACAGGTTCTGTAGGAATTCCGAATGCAGTTCCGAGAGGGGCGACAATATCGAGAACTACTCCCTCACCTTGTGCGCAGAGCCACTTACTTCCTTGACCATGTGGTGCAGCAATTATCTCCATCGTTCCACCGAATGTAGAACTTATGGATACACGGGAAATGGCAAAAGCGCGGCGTAAGATCATGCTAGAAGAATCCCCGCCAACGTTAATAGCCACAAAATTTCCGGGTTTACACAGAGTCGCTAAATCTCCGATATTGATAATTATTTGATGATATTGCCCAACTTTTTTATTACTGACGATAGGAGCAAGTAGTTGCGCGGCGCTTTTGTTTATCAATGACATCTAGGCCAACCATTCTTGCAATGATTTAATGCTTAGCGGGCTGCTCTGCAGAAACGTAATCGCATCAACTGCGGCGCTGAAGCCAGCTGTGGTTGTTATGCACGGAATAGATCGTTGGACAGCCGCTGTTCTAATGGCCCAACCATCTGCCCGAGTTCCACGTCCAACCGGAGTATTGATTACCAAGTCAATTTCACCGGCATTGATAATATCAACGATCGTTTTTTCACCCATTGCGCCAGTTCCTTCAGAGTTTTTTCGAACTGTAGTGCACTCTATGCCGTGTTGGCGTAAATAATCCGCTGTGCCGTCAGTTGCCATTATGTGAAATCCAAGATCCGAAAAGCCCTTTGCAGGTTCTATGCCAGTGCTCTTATCTTTATCGGCTAATGAAATAAATACAGTGCCTGATTTTGGCAATGGACCAAAAGCCGCTATCTGACTCTTCGCGTAACTTTCGCCGAAGGTTGGTGAAATTCCCATGACCTCACCGGTAGAGCGCATCTCAGGTCCAAGTACAGCATCAACGCCTCTTCCATCGGTACGGCGGAATCGGTTCCATGGAAGAACCGCCTCTTTGACGGAAATTCCTTTTGCTATTCCATCTCCGCTAGATGGAAGTAATCCTTCTACACGTAATTCCGCGATCGTCGAGCCAACCGAAATCCTTGCTGCTGCTTTTGCCAAAGGCACACCTGTGGCTTTACTAACGAATGGAACGGTTCTAGATGCACGTGGATTTGCCTCGAGTACATAGAGAGAATTATCCGCTATCGCGAACTGAATATTAATCAACCCACGAACATCAACACCACGAGCGATCTTCTCGGTTGCAATCCTTATTTCACTTCGTTGTTCCTCTGTCACAGTCATAGACGGAAGCACGCAAGCGCTATCACCACTGTGAATTCCTGCTTCTTCTATATGTTCCATTACTCCGCCTAGGAAGAGGTCTTGTCCGTCAAATAATGCGTCAACATCAATTTCGATTGCATTGTCTAGGAATCTGTCGACCAAAACAGGATGGTCAGGAGTGATATCAGTGGCACGAGTAATGAATCCTCCAAGTGCGACATCATCGTAAACAATTTCCATTCCTCGACCACCAAGAACAAAAGATGGACGTACCAAGACTGGATATCCAATTTCATGAGCGATGGTGGTTGCTTCTAATTGAGAGGAGGCCATTCCAAACTGAGGTGCGGTTAATCCTTGTTCAGCCAAAATGTTTCCGAAAGCTCCACGTTCTTCAGCAAGATTAATCGCTTCTGGTGATGTTCCCAAAATGTTTACGCCATTAGCTTTTAATCCCGCAGCTAAGCCCAGCGGTGTCTGTCCACCCAATTGCGTTATAACGCCTAGAACTGGACCCGCTTGTGTCTCAGCATGCACAACCTCTAAAACATCTTCAAGAGTCAGAGGCTCAAAGTACAAACGATTACTTGTGTCGTAGTCCGTTGACACGGTCTCGGGATTGCAGTTGACCATGATCGTTTCGAAACCAGCCTCACGAAGTGTGAAAGATGCATGGACACATGAATAATCGAATTCAATTCCCTGACCAATACGGTTGGGACCGCTACCCAAAATGATTACCGCTGGTGTTGTTCGAGGACGAACTTCGGTCTCTTCCTCGTAGCTTGAGTAGTGGTACGGAGTGAAAGCTTCAAATTCAGCCGCGCAGGTATCGACTGTTTTGTACACGGGCCTGATATTCAAATGGTGTCGAGCTTTGCGCACTTCGTCCTCGGATACATCACGCAGAATCGCAATCTGAGCATCTGAAAAACCTTGGCTTTTAGCCGTACGTAACAACTCTTTCGATAACTCACCTGGTTGTGCAATCACAGCTGCTTGTTCGTTAATGATTTCTATCTGTCGCAGGTACCAACGATCAATTTTTGTAGCCTCATAAACCTGTTCGATGTCGGCACCGGCCCACATCGCTTTTTGCACTTGTTGCAATCTATATTCCGTTGGAACCTTCATTGATTGCAATAATGAGGACAACTCAGTGGCCGATATTTGCGGCCATGAGAAAATCGCTTCCTTTCGTTCCAAGGATCTAAGGGCCTTCATGAGTGCCTCAGAGAAGGATCTACCGATCGCCATCGCTTCGCCAACACTCTTCATCGTTGTGGTTAGGCGTGGATCAGCATCTGCGAACTTCTCGAAAGCAAAACGTGGAACCTTTACAACCACGTAATCGAGGGTTGGTTCAAATGAAGCAGGAGTG
>CAIXVA010000091.1 GCA_903922745.1 uncultured Actinomycetes bacterium | reverse complement strand
TTTGCCATGGAATCAAAACCATTTCCGACAGTTAAAGTCGCAGATGGTGCAATCACCGGAGTTCTGGTCAACAGATTCTCGCGCAAGACTTCAGATACTGATAGCGGTGCTAAATACAAAGTAGAAAAAGTTGGCTCATACCAAAGCACGAGTCCATCACCCATTTTAAGTAGCGTTGTGGCAGTCGTTGCTATCTCACTCACGGCGCCCTTAACCCGAGCCCGCTCTGCCAATCCATCAGTATCGATGATTTCATCATCTGCAGACATGAATTGAATGATCGCCTTTGATGCATCCATGACTTTGCGAATGGAAAATTCAAGTGATTGAGGTATTTCTTCAAGGCGACCTTGTGTACCGAACTCAGCCTTAACTGATTCGCCGTAATCGACCATGGATTCGTGGAAATCATTTGCTGCCTTGTGAAACGCATCTGAAAGCTTGCCCGGCATGAACTTTCGGGCCATCGCAGCAGCGCGCAAAACTCGATTGCTTGTTAACTCATCGGTGACAGCTTGAGTTGCCCGATCCATAAATTCGTGGGCTTCATCCAAAATCACACAATCACGCTCGGGCAAGATCGGGTGTGAATCTACGATCTCAATTGCTAGCAAAGTGTGGTTGGTAATCACAATATCTGCCGTCTGCGCCTTTGCTTTAGCATTTGCCGCAAAACATTGTGATCCAAATGCACACACATCTGCGCCAACGCACTCACGACCGGAAACACTATTGGCCGCCCACACTCTGCGATCTACTTCGGGTGCATCATCACGATCACCTGAAACACCAGGCGTCTTTGCCCACGCAATTAGACGCTTGGAATCTTTTTCAAGAGATGAAACCTCCATGACTAATTCACCGTCAGGGTCCACCTCATCACTGTTCATCTTTTGCAAACATACATAGTTACCTACGCCTTTATAGATGGCATAGGAAATCTCGCGGCCTAATTCTTTTTCAAGGGCTGGCACAACAGCTGGCAAATCTCGATCGACCAACTGGCGCTGCAATGCAAGGGTTGCAGTTGCAACTAATACTTTTCGACCATGCACGATCCCGGGGATTAAATATGCAAGGGATTTTCCGGTACCGGTACCGGCCTGAACCATTAAGTGATGACGGTTAGTTAAGGCATTAGCTACCGCCTCGGCCATCTCAATCTGGCCTTCACGGGCAGAACCACCAATAGCCTCTACAGCAACATCTAGTGCACGGCGCACCTTTGCTGACATGTCGCTCATTAAAGAGCCATCAAATCCATAAACTCATTTACTGGTGTTGCCGCCAACTTGTCGTAATCAAGACACAGATTTATGATTGTGCTCTGCTTGTCTGCATCATAAATACGAGCGAGGTTGGTCTTGTACTTTTCAATAAGTAGCGGGATACCTTCGACACGACGACGTGCATGTCCGATTGGATACTCAACGGCAACCTCATCAAATGAGCTGCCATCATTGAATTCAACTGTTATTGCATTAGCAATAGAGCGCTTTTCTGGGTTGTGATAATCCGCGGTGTAACTGGTGTCCTCAACGCAGACGATCTTTTCGCGCAAGGGATCAATACGTGGATCAGCTGCGATGTCATCTTCGTAATCACGAGCGGTTAAACGGCCAAAGATAAATGGGATCGCCGTCATGTACTGAATACAGTGATCGCGATCTGCCGGGTTATTCAGTGGCCCCTTTTTATCGATGATTCGAATGCATGCTTCGTGGGTGCGAATTGTTACCTTTTTGATGTCAGCCGCTGTCTTTCCAGCCTCCTGCATCTGGTGGTAAATCGTCATTGCTGCTTCAACACCAGTTTGTGAATGGAATTCAGCTGGAAAAGAAATCTTGAACAAAATATTTTCCATTACATACGTGCCGTACTCGCGCTGGAACTTAAATGGCTGACCCTTAAATGAGACATCGTAAAAGCCCCAGGTCTTTGCAGTCAGTGCTGATGGATAACCCATTTCTCCAGTTTGTGCAATCAATGCAAGGCGTACGGCGCGAGATGTTGCATCTCCTGCTGCCCATGATTTGCGAGATCCTGCATTTGGAAAGTGTCGGTAAGTACGAAGTGACTGACCATCAACCCACGCAAGAGAAACAGCAGCAAGTGCTTGATCTCTGGTTAGACCCATCATCTGTGCCACAACAGCAGTTGAGGCAACCTTTACTAATACAACGTGATCTAGCCCAACTTTGTTAAAAGAGTTTTCTAGTGCGATGCAGCCCTGAATTTCATGCGCCTTGATCATGGCTGTTAATACATCTTTGATCGTGAACTTTTTATCAGTAGTGCGTGATAACCAATCGGCGGTTGCAAGGATTGCTCCTAAGTTATCTGAAGGATGTCCCCACTCGGCAGCAAGCCATGTGTCATTGAAATCTAACCAACGAATCATTGCGCCAATGTTGAATGCGCCTTGCACAGGATCTAACACATGCTTGGTGCCAGGAACTTTGACACCGTTTGCAACGGTTACGCCAGAGACAACTGGTCCTAAAAGCTTGGTGCAGGCTTCATATTCAAGGGCTTCTAGGCCACATCCAAGTGTGTCCATAAAGCAGTTCCATGCAGTTTCAAAAGCAACCGGTGATTTAACGTCGTAGTTCAGTGCGTAATCGACGATGTCGACGATGACCTGATCGTACGGTTGGTTGTTTGGAGCTACATGGCTAGACATTGCTAGCGCTTTTCGATGGGAACAAATGCCAAATCTTCTGGACCAACATAGGTGGCTGTTGGGCGGATGATCTTTCCGTCGTTACGTTGTTCGATGACGTGGGCTGTCCAGCCTGAAATACGTGCCATCACAAACAATGGAGTGAAGTAGTTAACCGGGATCTTCATCGCATCGTACGCAACAGCTGAGAACCAGTCCACGTTAGGAAACATCTTCTTAACTTCCATCATCACAGATTCGATGCGCTCTGCAACGTCATACAAATTCTCTTTGCCAGCCTGAACAGCAAGCTCCTTTGTAATGACCTTAACGATCTCATTACGAGGATCTGAAACTGTATAAACAGGGTGTCCGAAACCAATAACAACTTCCTTGGCTTCTACGCGCTTGCGAATATCTGCTTCAGCCTGATCTGGTGTTGAGTAACGAAGCTGAATTTCTAGTGCTACTTCATTAGCACCGCCATGCTTTGGACCGCTGAGTGCTCCGATTGAACCAGTCACACATGAATAGATGTCTGCGCCAGTTCCTGCAATGACACGACCCGTAAATGTTGAAGCGTTAAATTCGTGCTCGGCATAAAGAACTAGGGATGCGTGCATCGCCTTTTCCCACAGCGCACTTGGCTTTTCGCCATGTAGCAGGTGCAAGAAGTGAGCACCGATTGAATCATCATCAGTTTCTACTTCAATACGCTTTCCGCTATTGGCAAAGTGGTGCCAGTAGCCAAGCAATGAGCCAGTCTTTGCCAACATTGAATCAGCAATATCGCGGGCTTCTGCTTCTGTGTGATGCGTTGATTCTGGTGTGATTGCACCGAGTGCAGAAAATCCTGTTCGCAAAACATCCATGGCATGGGCAGTTTTTGGAAGTTGTTCTAACACTGTCTTGACCTGAGGTGACAGCCCGCGTAGACCTCGGAGTTTTGTCTTGTATGCGTCTAGTTGTACCTGCGTTGGCAAAGCACCATGAACTAGAAGGTAGGCAACCTCTTCAAACTGGCAGTTAGCAGCCAAGTCTTTGATTGAGTATCCACGGTAGTGAAGATCAGCTCCACCCACTGCGCTCAGCGCCGTGTTTCCTGCTGGAACACCCGAGAGTGCAACTGACTTCTTTACTTTGATTTCTTCCATGATTTTTTACCCGTTGTCTTTGCCTAGTGTTTGGTCAAGTGCTTTCTCGTACTC
>CAIXVA010000090.1 GCA_903922745.1 uncultured Actinomycetes bacterium | reverse complement strand
GTCTACCAACCCCATGGGGATTGGTGCGAAGTGGTGTTGCACCAGATCATCCAAAGATTAAGACTGTTTCAAAGGTTTTTGAAAAGATTGCATCACAAGAAACCTTTAGATTATTTGCAAATGTAGAAATTGGTAGCGATATTTCTGTTGCACAGCTACAAGAAAAGTATGACGCTGTCATTATTGCTACGGGATCTTCGCACGGTAAGACACTTGGTATCCCAGGTGAAAACCTACGTGGTTCACTTTCTGCAGCCACTTTTGTCCCTTGGTATAACGCACACCCAGATTTTGTTGGTGTTGATACACCGCTAGATGCTGACACGGCCATAGTTATCGGAGCTGGCAATGTTGCGATGGATGTTGCTCGCATGTTGGCGTTGGAGCCAAGTGAATTAGATCCAACAGATACCGCGGACCATGCAATTGATGCCTTTAAGAAAAGCAATATTCGCAAGGTCTATATCAGTGCTCGCCGTGGACCAGAGCACGCAGCTTTTACTTCCCCCGAACTACGTGAACTTCCAAAATTGGAACACACAAATGTAATTATGGACAAGGGCGATATTGAAGCGGCAATTGTTCGAGCAGGAGATGCTCCTGAAAAAGATGTGAAGAGCAACTTGGATGCGATGTTGTTAATTGCTGAAAATCCAAAAAGTGCACATGAACGCACAATGCAATTTTTATTCCAGCACACTCCAAAAGAGATTCTTGGCACCGATCGCGTAGAAGGAGTTGTGTATTCAACACCGAACGGTGATGTAACTATTAAGTGCGGCCTTGTTATTACCGCTATTGGTTATCAAGCCCAGGGAATTGAGGGTGTGCCGTATGAAAACGGCAAGGTTGTTAACTCTGACGGCCGAGTAAAAGATAATTTGTATGTTGTCGGCTGGGCAAAGCGCGGGCCATCAGGTGTCATTGGTACTAATAAGTCAGATGCCGCAGCGGTTATAGAACTTCTAGTCTCAGACCTAAAGAACCCTAAGAGCGCCGGGGATATTTCAGAGCTATTGACCCACCAAGTTGTTGTTTCGCAGGATCATTGGCAGAAGATCAACGAAACCGAAGTTGCAGCTGGTGAATTACACGGCAAACCCCGCAAAAAGTCGGTTTCTTGGGATGAACTACTCAAATACGCTGGCCTGTAACACCTGTTCGTAACCCAAATTTCAGAGTCCCGAAACCTTATTTTGATTGACTTCCGTCATGAATAAAACCCTCTCAACCCGCAAAATCTTTAGCCTTGGCTCATTAGCTCTGGCTGCATCACTACTAGTTTCTTTAGTAGTTCCAACAGCGCAGGCAGCGACATACTCGCTTCCAAACGCACCGACAAATGTCACCTCTTACCTTGGCGCTAGAGGCGTAGTAGTTAAATGGACACCTGGCGCAGATGTTGATCCAGGAATCACTGGTTATGTTGTTTCAGCTGGTGCCGGTTCATGCCCAATCTTTGTGCCGGTAGCAAACCACACTGTTGTAACAATGCCAGTTGTTATTGGACAACCAGCAGGTACACCAGTTGTACAAGCTGTTAATGCTTATGGTTTTTCAAAGCCAGCTGCATCTAACAAGAGTTACACAAAGGATCAACTATCAACCGTTGCACAATCGGGAAACAAAAACGTTCAACTATTACAGCTCAGCGACTTGCATGGAGCCATCGAATCTGGAACATCTTTTGGTACATCTCTATTAGTAAGTAATTGGGCGGCAGATCGCACAGCATCAGCTTCAACATTCTCGCTCTCATCAGGTGACAACATCGGAGCCGCACCTCCAATTTCAACAGAGTTTGAAGAGCTTCCAACAATTGAATCTCTTAACTTGATGAAGCTAGATGCTTCAGCATTTGGTAATCACGAACACGATCGCAATCTTGCACACGTTCAAAAAGTTATCGGAGCATCAAATTTCCAGTGGGTTACAGCTAACTATGGCGCGGAATCACTGGCTGTACTTAAGTCAGGCGAGAAGGCCGCAAAGTCATTCACAATCATTGATCGTGGTGGCGTAAAGGTTGGCATCGTTGGTGCAAACACACCAGAAACAATCGAACAAGTATTCCCAGGAAACCTTGATTACAAGGATGCAGC
>CAIXVA010000089.1 GCA_903922745.1 uncultured Actinomycetes bacterium | reverse complement strand
CCTAGAAGGCCTAGAGGCGGTTCGCAAGCGCCCAGGAATGTATATCGGCTCCACAGGAGAGCGCGGCCTGCACCACCTGGTTTATGAGGTCGTCGATAACTCAGTAGATGAAGCCCTGGCTGGGCACTGCACCGAAATCAACATCACTCTTATGGCCGATGGCGGCGTTGAGGTAATCGATAACGGCCGCGGTATCCCAGTTGATATCCACCCAATTGAAAAAAAGCCAGCACTTGAAGTTGTTCTTACCGTTTTACACGCCGGAGGAAAGTTCGGCGATGGTGGTTACTCAGTATCCGGTGGATTACACGGTGTTGGTATCTCTGTTGTTAACGCACTCAGCACAGATCTTTCAGTAATTGTTCAACGCGATGGAAACTTTTGGTATCAAGAGTACAAACTGGGTGTTCCAGTAGCGCCAGTACGCAAAGGCGATGAATCTAAAAAGTCAGGAACAACTGTTCAATTCTGGCCATCAAAGGAAATCTTTGAAACTACAGATTTTTCATTTGAAGTTTTATCGACTCGTTTTCGCGAAATGGCATTTCTTAATAAAGGTTTGATTTTAACTCTTACCGATATGCGCGACGGACATGTTGATGAGAAGGGTGAACAACTAACAGTTCGATATGAGTATGACGGCGGAATTGCAGATTTTGTTAAACACCTTAATTCAACCCGCGGTGAAACTCATAAATCAATTATTTCTTTTGCATCAGAGGATAAAAAGAACAAGATTTCACTAGAAGTATCAATGCAGTGGAATGCTGGTTTTTCTGAATCTGTGTACACCTTTGCAAACACCATCCACACACATGAAGGTGGATCACACGAAGAAGGCTTCCGCACTGCGCTAACTTCTATTGTTAATAAGTTTGGCGAAGAACAAGGATTCATCCGCAAGAAGGAAGATCGCCTAACAGGTGATGATGTTCGCGAAGGTTTAACTGCAATTGTTTCTATCAAACTGGCAGACCCACAATTTGAAGGTCAGACAAAAACCAAACTTGGAAATTCGGAAGCAAAAACTTTTACACAAAAAATTGTTAATGAAGAGCTAACAAGCTGGTTTGAACAAAACCCTGCAGAGGGTAAAGAGATTGTACGTAAGAGCATTGATGCTGCTGCAGCTCGAGTTGCTGCGCGTAAAGCACGCGATCTAAGCCGCAATCGCAAAGGATTACTTGAAGGTCGTGGAATGCCAGGCAAGTTAGCTGATTGTCAGTGGACAGATCCTGCAAAGTGCGAGCTTTATATCGTCGAAGGTGACTCTGCCGGTGGATCAACAAAAGGTGGCCGTGATTCACGCAACCAAGCAGTGCTTCCAATTCGCGGAAAGATTTTGAATGTTGAAAAAGCACGCATTGACCGCGTCTTGCAAAACAATGAAGTTCAAGCGCTAATTACAGCCCTTGGTACTGGCGTGCACGATGACTTTGATATCGAAAAGCTTCGCTACCACAAGATTATTTTGATGGCAGATGCTGACGTCGACGGACAACATATTCGCACATTGTTATTAACTTTACTGTTCCGTTTTATGCGTCCATTAATCGAACAGGGTTTCGTGTATTTTGCACAACCACCACTGTATAAATTGAAGTGGGCTGGCAAAGAACCTGTTGAGTATGCATTTAGTGATCGCGAACGTGATGGCATGATCGAACTTGGTGTTGCTGCAGGAAAGCGTCTTCCAAAAGATGATGGAATTCAGCGCTTCAAAGGTTTAGGTGAAATGCCCGCAAAAGAATTGTGGGATACAACCATGGATCCAGAGCATCGCGTATTAGTTCGCGTGACATTAGATGATGCTGCAGCTGCAGATGATTTGTTCTCAGTACTAATGGGTGAAGATGTCGAAAAACGTCGCGCATTTATTCAGCGCAACGCTAAAGATGTCAGATTCTTGGATATCTAATGGACGAATTAAATCCAAATAATCTAGAAAACTTTGACAAGATCGAAACAGTT
>CAIXVA010000088.1 GCA_903922745.1 uncultured Actinomycetes bacterium | reverse complement strand
GTGGAGTTACAGTACTTGCAAATCACGAAGTCGCAACAAATGATACGACTGCGATGCTAAGTGAATCAAAGAATAGTCCTTGGGGAACATCCGTCACAAAATTTAATTACAGCAAGTCACTAAAGAAGTTCGATGCAGCAGAACCGCTGATCAACAATTGGAACTTCTGGAACTATAAGACTTCTGCATACTCATCAACCCCTATCGGTGGCGAACCAACCGGCGCACTTGCAGGATACTTCGGTTGGGGTATCCAACGTTTCTGTTCTGGAACATATACACCTGCAGGAACTTTTATTTACAACGGTGTCGGATATGACGGCGGCCTATATACAACTGGTGAAGAAGTGACCGATCAATCACGCGGCTTTGCCGTTGACATGACAGGTGCGGCATACCAGTTGCCAAGAGTTGGTTTTGCAGGGATCGAAAACATCATGCCAGCCACTAAGCCAGGGCCAAATACTGTTGCATTGATTAGTGAAGATGCATCTGCTACTGATTCACAACTTTATATGTATCTTGGCAAGAAGCAGAACACTGGAACTAGCGTTGATAAGGCTGGCCTAACAAATGGCGATCTTTACGTGCTAAATGTTGCAACTGCTGCTACAGACAACATCTTCCGCACAACAATCGCGAAATCAACACCAACACCGGCAACATTCAAGAAAATTGAATGGAACACAGATGTTGCAACTTTCCACAAAGGTGCGCGCGATAATGGAACTACATTCGCACGTGTTGAAGATGGACAATGGGATCCAAAGAATCCAAACGTCTTCTACTTTGTTACAACTGAATCAAACAAGGATCCAGTAGCAACAGCAGAAAACCCAAGTGAACGAGGAGTTCCTCGCGATGGTGGTGCACTATGGCGTTTAACTTTTAAGGATGCACAGAACCCGCTTGAAGGTGCAAATCTTGAAATGTTGCTAAATGGTGGCGAATCTATCTACATGAGCAAGCCAGATAACATCACTGTTACAAATAATGGTGTCGTTGTCATTCAGGAAGATCCAGGCGGAAATGCTCACGTTGCTCGAGTAATCGCATACCGAATCTCTGATGGAAAGCTAGCTACATTGGCAAAATTCGATAGCCAATACTTCACAGAAGCTGGAAAGAAATATATGACACTAGATGAGGAATCATCAGGCGTTATAGATGTGACTTCATTGCTTGCTAAAGATGGCGATACAAATACTTACTTAATGCTAAATGCGCAGGTTCACGTTAAAGGCGGCGTATCGAAGGCTGATTCTGGAGTTAAGGGCGCGCTTTCAGCAGGGCGTCCTGACTTAGTAAATCTGCCGTCAGCATCAAAGAAACGTATAGATGCGGCATCAGTCGAGGGTGGTCAGTTCTACACAATGACTATCACTGATTGGACGAAGGTATTTAACTAACTTTAACGGCGCCTCGTTGAAGCCTAGTTAAAAGGCAGAGCCCCGCTAGTAGACCAGCGGGGCTTTGCTATTTCTATTTTGCCTAGCTCCATGGATAGAGTGAGACTTGTTGAAATAGTGGAATAGACAAACAATTGAGGTAGAAATATGAGCTCTAACTTCACTCTCGCAGTTTGTTCTGAAATGGTCTTTTTAGATCTTCCTCATATTGAACGAGTGAAGAAAATTCATTCACTCGGGTTTGCTGTTGAGATTTGGGATTGGACGCAGAAAGACATTCCGGCTTTGGCGGCTACCGGCGCAAAGTTCACATCAATGACTGGCTATATAACTGGACGGTTAGG
>CAIXVA010000087.1 GCA_903922745.1 uncultured Actinomycetes bacterium | reverse complement strand
AGCAATTAACAACATCGCATCCAAGTTGCTCTTCACATCTTTTTCAGGAGCACCTCCTGCGCGAACAATTGCCGCTTCAATATCGCCCTTATCCATAATTACAGTTGTGTGTTCCAGTTTTGGAAGTTCGCGAAGTTCAGGTGAAGTAAATGCTGCATGCTCTGGTCCGCGGCGAGCGCTGATGTAGACCTTGCGAATATTGCTCTTCTTAAAGGCATCAATTGCGTGATCTGCGGTGTCAGTTGGATCTAGCTCACTTGGTTTTAACGCCAACATGCGAGCAACATCCATTGCAACATTTCCGGCACCGATAACAACAGCGGTGTCCGCATCCAGTGGAGTATCCACGCCTACGAAATCAGGATGTGAGTTATACCAAGGTACAAAGACGGCTGCTGATAGTGATCCGCGCAGGTTTTCACCTGGGATTCCTAGAGATTTACCGATCGAAGAACCTGTAGCAATAATGACCGCGTCATACTTTTCTTGCAGTTGGGCAACAGAAATATCGCTACCGATTTCTACATTTGCAAACAATCTAAAGGTTTCCTGGGATGCAATCTTTTCAAAGACCTTTGAAACAGTCTTAATCTTTGGGTGATCTGGTGCAACGCCGCTTCGAACCAATCCCCATGGGGTTGGTAGGCGTTCAATCATGTCGATTTCAAATACACGATCATCATTGGCTAAGTTTTGGAGAGCTTGCGCAGCGAAATAACCTGCAGGTCCTGCGCCAACAATTGCTAAGTTAAATGTAGGCAACAGATCTCCTTGATTGGTATTACTTGCGGAGACGAGGAGATTTGAACTCCTGAAGGCTTTAACACCTTACCTCGTTAGCAGTGAGGCGCACTCGACCGGGCTATGCGACGTCTCCTTGTACGGGTGAAGTTTAGCGCAACCAATTGGCTCCGCTACTCCCGCCTTGTAGGCTAGATATATGGAAAATTCAGATAAGGCGTTAGATAGAGGCGCAAAGCGTGTTTACGATGTTGCACCATCTGCAGCATTTGCAGAGTTCATGTCTACAGGCTGGGCGCCAACACCTTTAACTGGAATTCATCAAGATGAAGTAATCGCGCACTGCATAGACCGTCGCGAGAAGTTGTCTGCGGCCTTTACTGGATTACGTTTAGTTCTTCCAAGTGGTGCTGCAAAGCAGCGCAGCAATGACACAGATTATTTATACCGCCCTCACACAGCCTTTGCGTACTACACAGGCGTACAAGGCGTGGAAGCCAATCCAGATTCTGTATTAGTAATGGAACCAAGTGGTTCAGGCCATGCCCCAATTTTATTTATTAATCCACGTTCAACTCGTGATACATCTGCTTTCTATACAGATGCAAAAAATGGAGAGCTGTGGGTTGGTCGCCGCTTTACAACAGAAGAAGCATCAGAGCGCTACGGGATTGAAGTTCGAAAGATTGAAGAGCTTGAAGCATTCCTAAAGGGAACTAAGGCTGCAGCACTTCACGGATTTGATGAAATCGTTGATTCTGTCGTAAAGGATCACGCACGCGATGCAGAGCTTCTTGAGTTTGTTTCAGTTGCTCGTCTGATTAAAGATGATTACGAAATTGCAGAGATGCAAAAGGCTGTTGATGCGACCCATCGTGGATTTAACGATGTAATCCGCGCTTTGCCAGCAGCGATTACAACTCCTCGGGGAGAACGAGTTGTAGAAGCGGCATTCTTTGGCCGTGCTCGTATTGAAGGAAATGATCTTGGGTATAACACCATCGCTGCATCTGGTTCGCATGCATGTGTCCTGCACTGGAACCGCAATGATGGTGCTGTAAAAAACGGAGATCTATTGCTTCTAGATGCTGGAGTCGAAGTTGATTCGTACTACACGGCAGATATCACCAGAACATTGCCTATCAATGGAAAATTCACTCCTGCACAACGCGCTTTGTACATGCTCGTCTACGAGTCACAAAAAGCAGGTATTGCAGCGATAAAACCAGGTGAAAAGTTCTTGGCAATTAACAAAGCTAGCCACACAGTTTTGGCACAAGGGCTCATTGACATGGGAATCATTAAGATGACTTTGGATGAGGTTATGGATCCGGCAGTTGGATTCCATAAGCGTTGGACACTGCACGGTGTTAGCCACATGCTTGGTATGGATGTTCATGATTGCGCGCACGCTCGCGCTGAACAGTATCGCGATGGAATATTAGAAGTTGGAATGTGTCTGACGGTTGAACCTGGTCTTTATATTCAACCTGATGATGAACTATTCCCTGCTGAATACCGCGGTATTGGTATTCGTATTGAAGATGATGTTGTTGTTACAGAAGATGGGTGCCTTAACTTAAGCGAGCATATTCCTCATCACCCAGATGAGATTGAAGCCTGGATGGCTTCACTGCGCTAGTTGGCTTTTAATTAGGCTAGTTGAATCCCAATCCACGCCGCTATCAAACCAAAACCTAATGACATTACTAAGTTTGCTGCTGCCTCTTTATATTTCTTTAATTCATAGGCAAGATAAATATCCAACATGAATGTTGACCAAGTTGTGAAAGCTCCTGCAAAACCAATAGCAAACAAGTCATGGACGTGTTCAGATTTTCCATACGTCAATCCCAAAAAGAATGAGCCAAGGATGTTTACAGTAAAGATTCCGTAAGGCTTAGTTGTGAACTTTCGGATGTATTGATCGATAGCAAAACGTGCAGGTGCGCCTATGGCTGCACCTAAAATTACAAGAAATACGTTCATGAACGCACCGGAACTAATTTTCTAGCCAAAGGCAAAGCCACAACAACTATTACTAATGAAAGAATCACATTCTGAATCAAGAATGCGATGCCGCCGTCATGGGGCTCTAACGATTGCGAAGTAACTGCCGAAAAAGTAGTTAATCCCGCGCAGAATCCCGGCAGTAAAATTAAGCGTAATTCAGTGATTCCACGGCGTTCCATTACGACTAACAGAATTGCTGCAAGTGCAACACCAATAAGGTTTGCAGCTAATGTTCCAGATCGATCATTTGGAAATACTTGGCCTAACCCAAAGCGCGACAAAGTCCCGGCGATACCGCCTACCGAAACAAGCGCTAAGGATTTCAGAGCGGTAATGCTTTCTTGCCGACATTTGAAATTAAGCGCGTAATCACGCTAATGATGATGGCTGCAAAGATTGCCGACCAGAAATTGTTCACATCTAACTTGTCGCTCCAGCGTGCCACCAACATCAACATGGATGCATTAACAACTACAAGAAATAGACCAAGAGTCAGAATAACCGCAGGAAGTGTCAGAAGTTTTAATAATGAACCTAAAGTGGCGTTGAGCAAACCAAATAGCAGCGCGACCCATAGGTAGGTTGTAAAACCGCCTTTAACATCGATTCCTGGAATAACAGCGGTGGCAACCCAAAAGGACAATGCCAGAGCACCCCAACGAACCAATAACTTCATAAAGAAACTATAAGCCCTCGCGCTTGCGGATCTTTGTACCTAACCAGCGAACTGGATCGTATTTAATATCTGCAACGCGCTCCTTCATAGGAATAATCGCATTGTCGGTGATTTTGATGTGCTCTGGGCATACTTCAGTACAGCACTTGGTGATGTTGCACATT